>NZ_JACRGA010000005.1:0-300000 GCF_016217785.1 Methanobacterium sp. | reverse complement strand
TCGCAGTGAGATTTCCTGATTCTGGATCGTAGTAAATGGTTTTAGTGGTCACAGTTCTGTTGGCATTTTCGAAACTGAACTGGAAGTACAACTGATTGTATCTAGCGGTGTGTACTGGAAGTAGGGTTGCTCGGCTGAGGCGGGATCCAAGGATCTGGTAAAGACCATCCATGGTCATGTCCACCACCTGTCCATTGACACGAACGTAACCGGCAGAAGTGAAGACAGTGAGTTTAGAATTATCTATCTCTAAAGTGATCCCATCTGCGGCAAATAGTGCAATTGCCATATTAGCAGCGTCTATTCCGATCTGTTTGATCTGCTCCTGAGTTAAGTTTCCAGTGGTGTAGTTGGTGGCAACTCTTTGTTCTGCGACGTTAGTTAGGCCCAGACCCAGTATGTAGTCCATGTCTAATCCAAGGGCATCTGTGACCACATTCTTAGAGTCCACCCCTCCAGTCAGGTTGTTGTGAATTGCAGGGGTTATATTTTCGAAAACTAATATTATCTCCGCCAGGGAGTCTGGGTCGTTTTCTAATTTGTCTATTAACCATGAATTAAACAATAACTCTGCAGCTATTCCAGAATACGCAGTTATACCTGTTTCTTGTTTGAACAACTGAGTAACAGTGTCTTCATTGAATTTCATTATTATGAGGGTTCCCAGATTGGTCGATGCACACCATCGGATGAATCCGACCACACTGTCTTCAGCAGTAAAGTATCCAACGTATGAACGTTTTCCTGTTGTTAAATCCAGAGAATAGCCAAATGCATCATCATCTGAATTACCGGGGACACCTATAGCCCTGTAACTGGTTGCTTCTAATTCCCCATCATCCCCATATATTCCGGGTGGGAAATATTTGAGAAGAAGACTTACCATGGCCTGTCCACCGATGGTACCTAAACAGACATGACCGTGGTAGGCAGCCTGCCTCAGTATATCAGTAGAGAGTCCTTTTTTCCATGCGTTGGCAATACTAACGTAACCAAAGGCGTTGTCACCTAAGACTGGGACTAATGTATTTTCCCATAATGTCTGGTCAATGGCAGAGAAAGTTCCCAGATAAGCTGGGGTTAATGTGCCGTTTTTGAAGAACGCTGCAGTTAACTCACTTCCATTCCTTACAATGAAACAGAAATCAACAGGATCGGTTCGGATTGATTGGAATGTCAAGAGGTTGCCCTGACCATAACTAATCTCACCGTGTGAACCATTTAAAACACCTTCCAAACAGTCTTCAGTGGTGGTGCCATTTCGGTAAGCCAAACCAGCAGTGGTTATGCATAGGACGTCATCTGCACTTGCAAAGTCTAGTAACTTGTCTGCAGCCGCAGTGACTTCTCGACCCAGTTTGTAGTTCTCGGTGGCTTGCAGGTTGAAGGTTGCAATTCCAACGAACTCTGGATCTGTGCCTGCCTGATTAACTGCCATTTTTTGAGTCTGGTTAATGTAACCTGGAGCGCTTATTTTCACGTTGAAAAGAGTTCCATTAACAACACCCTCATAAGTGAAGTTCAACTTGTAGAGCGTATCGGAATACTTTGTCTTGTCAAAAGCTACACTGTCATTATTGGAATCTGTTACTTCAATTTCAGGGTTAATCTTATCATCTGCATACTCATAACTTACATTCACCCAAAGAATGGGGTCAACAACTTCAGAAGTATTTACATCAGAAAGATTACCTTCACCTCCACTAGTAGATGAATCCGTAGCAGAAACTGCTCCACAAAGAATTAGTGCCATCAAAGTCGCTATTACTAGTATTACTCCTTGTTTTCTCATCTTTTCACCTCCTTTTTCGTTTTTGATTTTGTCTTTTGAACACATATTCAATCGAATATATATTCATCACGACCTTATATTGCCGTAATACGATATATAAGATTTATGTTATTACTAAATGCCAAACCCTTTAAGTAATCGTAATAAAAACACGTATAATCATACAAAATTTGATTAAAACTGCTTTTTTTATTACTCAAACGATATCAACATATTAAAAGAAAAGGCTCTGAAGTCTTTTAGATTTAAAAAAAAGAGCATATACTCAAAAAAATTTATTTTTAATAAATATAACAATGAAAAATTATGTAGTGAAACAATTAGTTATTACAATAAACAAATCATGAAAAATGAATCTGGTGAAAAAATAAAAAATAAATATGTAATTACCCCAAAAAAGGAAAGGGGGAGAAATTGTTTTTTACTCTTAATTAACCAAACTTATTGCCCTTGAAGAAGAATCCAACACCAGCTAGAGCTAGTACAGAAACGATTCCTACAAGGGCATACATAACCCAAGGAGTATCCTCCGCTCCCTGAGGAGTGGCTTTGGAAACCTCATATGCTTTCCCAGTTTCACCTTCAGATTGATCACCAGCTTCAGATGTATCAGCAGAGACCTCAGAACTCACACCAGCAGAACTGGACTGAGAAGTCACACCTGCCGATGAGATACCAGCAACACCGGGACTGGATGTTGATTGTCCACTTGTAGTAGAGGTTGGAGTAGTTGTGGTCTGCCCCTTGACAGGCACTCCTAACATCTGCGATAACTGATCAGCCTGACTGGATGATAGCTGAGTCATACCACGATTATTTACCTGGTAAAGTACATCTGCAATCATTGCCCTTGCCATAGGATCAGTGAGCGCATTTTGACCAAACAAATACATATCTGCTATCTGTTGCCAAGTAGCAGAATTAATGGCACCGTTGAGGTTTAAGGTGTACATGGTACGGATGGTTAGAGCCATACGTCGTTGACCAGCAGAACCTTCCTTCAACATACCCTCTCTCCACACTGGATTAAACAGAGTCAGGGTAATGCTGTCATACAAGGCTTCATTCAAAGTTTTCACATTTACACCAGTTACTGTATTCCCATCAATTCTGGCATTAGCAGTGTTAACAACGTAACTGGTTATGGTGTTACCGGTTATGCGTTTGACCATGAATTCCATCATGGTTATGCCACGGTAGGTTGGTCCAGTTGCGGCGTTGGTCTCACGAGGATTTATTACCATTGTGGTCTGCACAGTCATGAGCAGTTTTTCCATCACTGAACGTCCATTAATACCGCTTAATCCCACACCATAGAGATATGATTCATATTCCAGGTAAGCTTCTGCTAGTTCATCATCAGTCCACGTGTCAGAAGAACGTAAAATTCGGGCAGTTCCCATTGCATGAGGATCAGCACCAGGAGGTAAACCGAATATTCTCGCTCGGGCCAGACGTTCGGCCTGAGTTTCTGCCTCAGCCTGACTTACTCCCTGTGATAATAGTTCTGTTTCCAATTGATCCATCATTGCCAAATAATGTTTTCGCACGTAATTCATTTCAGTAGACTCGTTTAACAGAGCTACTTGCTTGATAGCGTTGTCAATCAGCTCTATTATATTAGGACATACGTTTATGAAGCTCACTGAAGCACTGACCATTACATCAATTCTTGGTCTCTGGAAAGTTACACCATTAATGGTTATGGTTAAATTCTCCAATGGAATAACTTCGGTTCCCACCACAGTCCCACTAAGATAGACGGGTTTTACACCCAATAAATAAAAGATTGTGGCAATGCTTTCACCATTAGTGCTTATTACTTCCCCTCCACGTATGGATGTTCCAACAGTTTCTGGGAAATTTCCATTGTTATCTGCTAGATATTGCTGTATCACTGATTCTATAGCTGCATTACCTATTGCAGTGGCGGATGCATCAGGTACCTTTCTTGGATCGAATGAATAGGCATTTTTTCCGGTGGGTAACGATGTCAGATCACGGACTGGATCTCCAGCAACACCCGGCGTGATATAACCCCCATTTAAAGCATCCAGTAAGGAAGTCATCTCATTAATCACACTCTGATTCAACAGATTGAGGATATAATCATGTTGCCCAGTCCTATTGGTTGGATCGAAAGCTATGATGGCACTGATGAACTTTTCTAGTGTTTCATTGTCGGGTAGTTCTCCAAAGGTATGCAGACCGTATGGAGTTAGTAATGCTTGTAGTTCATGCAGATAGTCATGCAGCCGGTTAATAACTATTCCAAAGTTGGTTGTGGAATTTATGCCAAGTCTTTCACTTAATCCATTCTCGTTGTTGATTTTAGTCAAGATCTGAGTTTTTATAAGGCTCATTCTTTGTGTGTCGTTAGTATCGTAGGCTTCTATATATGAATTTATGAGGTCATGCATCTCCAGAAGATTACCATACAATGTTGATTCAACAACAGGTGGAGTTAAGTGAGAGATAATCACCGCATATGCACGTCTTTTAGCGTTGTCATTGGCACCAGAGTAAATGTAGATATTTGGCATTTCTCCAATTAGAGTATTTGACCAGTCATCAGCAGTCATACCACTAGTATGTCCCGGGAGTAACTCTAATGTACCGTGTTCACCCGTGTGAACCACTGCATCTGCATCAAAATCATCCTGCAGCCACAGGTAAAAGGCAATGTACTGGTGAGTTGGAGGTAGAGTGTCATTGTCCAGGCTGGATGAACTTCCATTCCATTTCCATATTGGCTGTGGGCCCATGAAGATGTTGCCCACCATGATACCTGGGAACACTATCAGACCATTGTAGATCATCAAAGTTCCAGGTGCTGGACCCCAAACTGCCTCAACTTCCTGACGTAGTTTTGCGGGTAAAGCATTATATAACTGAAGGTATCTTTCCACAGTCATGGTTGGTGCGCCTTTCTGGATAAGATCTGCCAGATCTTGTTGTGTGTAGTTTACGAGATTGCTGCCATGATCTTTGATAAGTTCCAGTAAGATTTCAGGAGTTAAATTGTTAACATTAAGAGATCCCAGGTTGTATCCTTCTGATGCCAGGGTCTTAACTATATTAGTTAAACTGGCCTCAATATTCAGACTGCCACCCGTAGGCATACCTTCATCATGAGTGTTGTCGAAGTAGATCAGCGCTAGTTTTTTCTCACTGTTCAATTTATTTTTTAAACTTCCCCATGCATAGGCACGGTCAGCCAGCTGGTCTATGCCCGGTTGATATGGATAGAACATTTTTATATCTGCACCAGTTACCGGGTCAACTCCCACGCTTTTTGATCCTCCAATTAATATTGGCTCAATACGGCCACCTATTTCTGGAGTGATTATCCAGGTTGTTAACTCGTTACCAGTAAGCCCATTACTACATTCTAAATACCCATCAAGAGTATCTTGAAGGAACACATGCACTGGACTTAAAACAGGTACATTTAGTGTTTCAAACATTGCCATACTGGCATTGTCGTTTAAACCACTGTGTAAATGAGTAATGAGGACATCAATAGCTGGTGTTCCATTTACCAAAAAGAATGTGTTGGCTGTGGTTATGAAGTTGGAAAAAATTGGCACTATAACATTGCATCCTCTTTCTTCCAGTGCATAAATCAAAGCATTGTAAGCTGCCAGATCATTGGCACCATAATACCAAGTATGGAATAACAGTGCTACCCATGGCCCATCTGCTTTGTATTTTCCTGCGGAGATGTACCAATTGACATAATCTTCCCTCGTAGTGAATATATCTGACGTATCAGGGTGATATACAAATTCTGTGGGCAATGTGATTATGGTGGTATTAATCGTGCTGCTAACGGCATTGTACTGTTTTAACACTGCAAGCATAGATCTTTTGATGTTTTCAGGACTTAAATTAGCATTGATCGCGGATGAATATGACAATGATGTCACATTTACACCCTGGAGAACACCGGTAGATCCACCTATCTGGTAAACTTTGGAACCCGCGGGCATTTGAAGGGCATAGGGTGCTAAATGGGCTGTGAAGGTATTGGTACCTATATTGACCAGTAGTAAAATGTTCGATGTTTTTAATTCCTCTGCAAATCTCTGTAATACCGTATCATCAGTGGATAATGTATCCTCAGAGAATATTTTCAAATCAAAATAATATCCTTCTGGGAGCAGACTACTTAAGTAAACATCATTCATCACCCTATCAACCACTCCCACCCTACTGCCTGCAACAAAAATAACCATCTTCACATCCTTAAGCATTTTGGATGGTACAAAAGTATAGTTGAGGTTTGCAGTGAGTACTGGTGTGCCGGTAGGTGTTACCGTGGTTGTATACAGATAGGTTAAGTAGGATATTTTCACATTGAACTCGGTGAGATTAGATATGAAACTGATATCATACTCACCAGTGGAATTGGTGGTTCCAAAAGCAACAACATCTCCAGTAGTAGGATTTCTGATGGTTATATTAGCCCCACTTGCTGGTGTGGTATCATTCATGATTACACCATAAATCCTGGGATCATCACCAACAGAACTTCCGTTACTGTTACCATTCGATTGTTCACTTTGAAGAGTTGTACTATCGTTCAACCCACCTCCCTGTGAATCTTCTGCTGCTACTGCACCAGATAATGCTAATGTGAAAACAAAGCATGTCACTAGTAAAATCACTTGTTTTCTCATCTTTTTCACCTCCTTTTTGTTTATTAATATGTTCAACAGAACTTTGTAGTAATACTACATATAAGTTTTATGTTATTACTTACTTCCCAAAATGATTGAAATCATAATACTTAAACATGAACTATTAAATTGAATGAATTAAATTCATTTCACCAGGAACAGAAGAAAGCCCGTATGTGATGATATGAATCAAAATAATGATATACCGAATGATTAGCTATTATTCTGATCAGCAAACACAAACAAAAAATGAACAAAAAAAAATAGTATTACCCCAAAAAAAGAAAGGGGAAAAAGATTTTACTCTTTATTGACCAAACTTATTGCCCTTGAAGAAGAATCCAACACCAGCTAGAGCTAGTACAGAAACGATTCCAACAATGGCATACATACCCCAAGGAGTATCCTCCGCTCCCTGAGGAGTGGCTTTGGAAACCTCATATGATTTCCCAGTTTCACCTCCAGATTGATCACCAGCTTCAGATGTATCAGCAGAGACCTCAGAACTCGCACCAGCGGAACTGGCCTGATAACTCACACCAGCAGAAGATTGGCCAACAGAACCA
Organism: Methanobacterium sp.; assembly: GCF_016217785.1. Lineage (NCBI taxonomy): Archaea > Methanobacteriati > Methanobacteriota > Methanobacteria > Methanobacteriales > Methanobacteriaceae > Methanobacterium > Methanobacterium sp. The sequence goes on along the minus strand of NZ_JACRGA010000005.1, from coordinate 292,960 downwards.
GGACTTGCAGACGATGATTGCCCACCAGTAGATGTAGATGTAGATGTGGTAGTGGTAGTCATACCATTAACAGGCACACCCAACATCTGCGACAACTGATCAGCCTGACTTGATGAAAGTTGCATCATACCACGCTGATTAGCCTGGTAAATTGCATTTGCAATCATTTTCTGCTGATCAGAGCTGAACTGACTGAAGATGTTGCTGTTAAACAAGTAGTCATTAGCAATTCTCTGCCAGGATGCAGTGCTAACAATATCTTTCAGAGCATCTGTACGGAAAAGACCCCTAATCCTAAGAGCAATAGTTGCACCGCCAGAAGGACCTTCTCTTAAGAGTGCATCTCTCCAAGAGGGGTTGAACAGAGTTAAGGTCAAGTCGTCATACATAGATTCCTTTAAGGTTAAAACCTTGGAACCTTGAGGTACGATTATAAAGCTGTCTATATCCCTGTTGGTTAAGTATTTTACCACACTACTTATGGTTGCTGAACCAAAGTAAGCGTGTTGCCCTGAAATACCACTGGGACTTACAACCATCGTTGTGTCCACAGTTTTCAGCAGTTTTTCCATGATAATTCGACCATAGGTGCCTGATATTCCATCCAAGTTATTCCCATAGACATAGGAGTTATATTCCAGATATGTTTCTGCTAATTCCTCTTCTGTCCATGAATCGGAGTTCATTAGTCTTGCGACTCCCACCCCGTGTGGATCAGCACCTGGTGGCAGGCCAAATATCCTTGCTCTTGCTAATCTCTCAGCCATAACCTTAGCATCGGCATCACTTTTCCCATCTGCCTTGAGCTCTGCTTCCAGTGCAGGCATTGCTTCTAGGTAGTGTTTTCTGACGTAATTCAATTCTGTAGATTCATTTAAAAGTGCTACTTTTTCTAAGGCCTCATCAATTAAACGAACGACATCTGGACATGCATCCCGTAGACTAGATGAAGCCTGGATTAATATGTCTATTCTAGGTCTTCCCAGAGTACTTAATGGGATTACGTCCACACCTACAACCATGCCGCTGCTGTATACTGGTTTTACACCTAATAAATAGAATATACTGGCTATGCTCTGACCATAAGTGAGCATTACCTCTCCCCCACTAACGGGAACAGCCACTGTTTCAGGGTAGGTGTTATTACCGTGTGTTTCCTTGTAACGCTGAAGCATGGTTTCAGTGGTGCTACCCCCAATTGTCATAGCTGCAGCATCTGGAACCTTTCTAGGGTCGAAAGTGTACTTATTTCGTCCTGCAGGTAATGAATCCAATGAACGTACTGGGTCTCCAGCAGTTCCAGGAACAATGTACCCCCCACTTAAAGCACTTAAAAATGAATTCATTTCATTAGAAGCACTTTGTACGAGTAAGTTATGTATTTCATCCCTTCTACTGGTTCTGTTTACAGGATCAAAGGCAATTATAGCATCAATGAATTTCTCCAGTGTTTCATTGTCAGGTAACTCACCAAAGGTGTGTAAACCATAAGTTGTGACCTCACTCATTATAGTGTGGAGATAGTCATGCACCTTGTTAAATACCAGCCCAAAACTGGTGGTTGAAGTTATTCCCAGCCTTTCACTTAATCCGGGTTCACTGTTGACTTTGTTTAGTATCTGAGGTTTTAATGCGGCCATCCGATCAGTGTCATTGCGATCATAAGCATCCTGATATGAAGTTAAAAGATCGTGCATTTCTCCCAGGCTGCCGTATAACTGTGTGTTTGCCACAGCAGGCGTTAGGTGAGTGATTATTAATGCGTATGCTCTTCTTTTGGATGCTGTTGCATCTTCTCCAGCCATGTTTCGGATGTAGATGTGTGGCATGTACCCGATGAGAGTGTTAGGCCAGTCATCAGCTGTCATCCCAAGACTGTGTCCAGGTAGAAGCTCAAGAGTACCATGGTCACCGACCTGTACATATGCATCGGCCTGGAACTTATTCTGCATCCAAAGGTAGAATGCTATGTACTGATGAGTTGGCGGTAAGTTTTCACTGTCATAAAGACTGGATATTGTTCCATTCCACTTCCAGATTGGTTGCGGTCCAAGGAATACATTGCCCAGAATCATACCTGGAATGACAATCTTATCCTGATAAACCATCATGTTTCCAGGAGCAGGACCCCATACAGCTTCAACCTGTGTCCTTAGGGAGCTGGGAAGTTGCGAATACCATTGTAGATACTCTTCCTTAGTAATGGTTATTGCTCCTTTTTGAATCAGGTTTAATAAGTCGTTCTGAGTGTAATTGAGTGGGTTTCGTCCATGATCATTAATGAGAGCCAGTAGTTCAGTAGCATTTATGTTTCCGTAGGAACCCAAGTTATATCCGCTGGCTGTGAGAGCTGCTATTATGTTACTGAGACTTTCTGGAAGATTCAAACCGGCAGCCACGGGCATTGTTTCATCGTGAGTGTTGTCAATGTAGACCAAAGCCAGTTTCTTCAAAGAATTAACTTCTTTTTTCAGATTGCCCCAGGCAATCGCCATATTACACAGTTGAGTTACACCGGGTTGATAGGGGGTAAATAGTTTTATCTCCATACCGGTCATCTCGTCTACTCCAAGTACTTCCAGTCCACCGACCAGTACATTACCCACACGTCCAGCGAGTTCTGGGCCGATAGTCCATAAGTTCAGTTCATATCCGCCGGTTATTCCTGTACTGTTTTTAAGGTAATCTGCGAGGGTGGTCTGACCGATCATCATTGCTCCAATAATTGGAATGTTCATCTCTTTGTACATGTTAATGCTTCTGGGAATTCCACTTGAATGGCTTTGAACAATCAGAGCACTTATTAGGGGTGTGCCATTCATGTAGAAAGCATCACGGTATATGTCAAACTGTTCTTGTCCTGTGTGGCTTAATGGTGTGCATTGGCCTAAAGGAATTACATTAATTCCTTTTGATTCTAAGTCACGGATAATAGCATCCATAACTTTTAGATCCCCAGTCAGAATGTTTACATAATCAAATGCAAATCCAATCCATATTCCATTTGGTTTTAGTTTGCCTGCTGCGGTGTACCATTGCATATATTCAGTGAGATTTTTGAATGTCGTACTGGCATCTGGATGGTACATTAGGTCTTCACCCGCTTCAGGAGTAAATGTGGTGTTTGTTGAATTGCTTATTGTTCCACCGAGTTTTAGAATATGCAAAAAGACTTTTTTAATGGTTGTTTTACTGTAACTACCTCCAAATCCATAGGAATAGGTTGTTTTATTCCTTGAACCAAGATAGTAGGCGCCAGTCTGAACTATTGTAGCATCGTTGGGTAGAGAACTATCTATTAATTGTGTAATTTCTGTAAATGATTGTGGTTGGGTTGAAGAAAATCCGGAAGTCATAAAGAATATATTGGCTGTTTTTAGTTCATTGGCAAATCTTTCCCTTGCAGCTGGATCAAATGCTAAATCTGCTTGATAAAAAACTTTCAGATCAAAGTAATATCCTTCCAGATTTAGTTCTTTATACGCATCCAATATTTTTTGCAGAGGACTAAATCCATAACCCCCAATAACAACAACCATTTTAGCTGTTTTTAGCATTTGGGATGGCATGAAGGTATGGTTCAAATTTGCAGTTGGTATTGGCAGTCCAGTTGGTGTCACTGTGGTTGTGAAATTCTTATACGTTAAGTAGGCGATTTCCACCTTGAACTCTGTGAGGTTGGATATGAAACTGATATCATATTCACCTGTGGAATTGGTGGTTCCAGAGGCAATTATTGCGTTGGTGGTTGGGTTCTTGATGGTTATGGTAGCCCCATTAGCCAGTGTGGTATTTTCCTTAATCACACCATAAATCCGGGGATCAACCTCACAAGAACCTGAATTGTTGTTATTTGATTGTTCAGAAGTACTTTGAAGAGTTGTACTATCGTCCAGCCCACCTCCCTGTGAATCTTCTGCTGCTACCGTTCCTGATAGCACTAATGCGAAAACAAGGCATGTTGTTAGTAGAATCATATGTTTTGTCACTTGTCTTCTCATACTTTTTCACCTCCTTTTATGTTTTTAAGATAATCAAGAACCCTTATAGTAATACTACATATATATTTTATGTTATTATTTTAAAGCTAAAGTCAAGGAAATCGTAATAATTAATAATTAATTATTAAATTGAATAAATTAATATTCATTTCACCAGGAACAGAACAAAGAGAGTATGTGATGATTTGAATCAAAGAATAATGTACAAAATGATTAACTAATTTTTTTGATCAAACAAATTCGAACAAAAAAATAAAAAAAATATTACACCAAAAAAGAAAGGAAGAAAAATATAGTTTATATGCACCCAGACCTATGTTCTGCTTTTATTGAGGGTTTGCCTTACTGACTGTGCTGGTGAGTTTGACGTGCTCTACACCTTTGAGTCTTTTTATTTTTTCTGTGAGGTCGCGGATGTGTTTAACATTCATTTACCACTATAATTTCCTGGCAGTACTTCTCACCTATGTCTGTGCACATAACTGCAGTTATCTGTTCTCGGAAATCATGCTGAATATCTGCAAGATCTTTCAGGACACTAGTGTAGTGATATTCGAATATTACTGCTATCGTGCCCATTCTTTCTCCTTCCATCTCATTCATTCACTGATAACGTATTATGTAATCCTCCAGAGCGTCTCTAATTCCCTTAGATCTGGAATTATAACCCCTATCATGCAGAATCTCATCGAATTCTTTAAGCAACTTTCGGGGTAAAGACATACTAATTCTAATCACCTATAAATCTCTCCTGAATACTAAATTAACATGATTAATAGAAAGTTTCAGATAGTAATTGTCCAGATCGTAATTTGCATTAGGATAGTGGAATGTGGTACTCTTGAGCCAGAATTACTAGAAAAATTCCATTAACTCTTTTGAAGTCAAAGGATAATCTAAAATCTCAAGAGAAGGATATTACCACTGAAATAGGATATTTCACTTAAACCAATTTCCTCTTCATCCACACAGCACCGATTCCCAGACCAAATACCAAACCAATTAAGAGACCAGATAACAGTGGAGTTAAGAAGCCGGAACTGGTAGACCCAGCCACATTCAACTTGGTTAAACCCTGCTGGATGGAATTTTGATTGGCATCTACAGCTAAAATCCGGCTAGAGACTTCAGGATGCTGGCTTATGAATTCTTGAACTGTATCCGTGTAAGCCACTGCCAGAATTTTCTTGTTTGAATCATTGAGGGCGTGTTCCAGCTCATGGGCCACATCATCTGCAGATGCGAACTTATAGACAGTTACGTTAACTCCCATTTCATCCACCACGGATCTGGCCAGTTTACTTGTGGAGTTATCAGCTATGATAATAGTTGACTCATTGGTGGTTACATGCACTCCATGGGCACTCACCGGCACCATAAGCCCAGCAATTATCAGGATTAAAATTCCTATTTGTTTCAGATTAGTCATCTTATAACCCCACTTTAAATTTGTTCCACCTTTGCCAGTTCCGGTTTTAGTTTAAATAGTGACAGGATTATGAAGATGTTGATAATACCCTCAATAACTCCCACAAACAGATAAAACGGTACCAACGTGGCCATTAAAACCTCTAATGTGGCAACACCTGCAACCAACATTATTACAACCTGAGCTATAGTGGCCATGATGATTCCCATGAAGGTTCCTGAAAATATGCTCAACCGATCATCCAGTTCTCTCGTGAATTTGTAGAAATAATAGGTGGAAAAACTCATCACAATTCCCATAGTTACCACATTAGCACCTAAGGAAGTTATGCCGCCCATTCCCAGGATGAAAAACTGTACTATGAAACATAAGAATGCCACTGTAACCCCACTTAGAGGGCCTAATATAATTGCCACCAGGGGTATCAGAAATAAGTGTATGGGCACCCCGAAAGGTGAGGGTATGGATATGGAAGATGCAGCAATGGTTACCGCCGCGAGAATAGAAGTGTTAACAATAACTTTCTCCTTTTCTTCTGTTTTAGAAAGTTTGTACATGTACACTGCCATTATGGCAATGGTTAAAATCCAGTAGATTGCAGCCTGCCATAATGGTAACAGGCCATCAGGTAAATGCAAAGTAATAACCTCCTTTAATATTTTTTTAAATTCTGATTGGATGATAACTGAAGGATGAAACTACTTGAGAATCCAATAATACTTGAGAATCCCATAAAATTTATTTCAGTCCCTGGTTTCTCCTCGAACGTGAATAAGTTTTTTATCTGCCAAATAGACTCATTTGTAGCTTACTTAAAGTACTGCCTTCCTTGTAAGGGAATGACATAGCAATTAAACCAACTACTATCATTAAACCAATCATTGCCACTGGTCCGCCTGGTGAGTTGGTTGATACCGTGTTTCCGGTAACTTCTTCAGGACCACTTGCAGAAGTAGTGGTGGCGTTGCTGTTGTCAGTTGTCGGGGTGTCAGGTGCTGTTTGGTCTGATCCAGTTCCTCCAGTTGTGCTAGACTTTGAACCACTGCTGGTTGAAGTAGAGCCAGAAGAAGTTGAACCAGATGAACTTGAGGACTGGGAACTTCCAGATGTATCACTTGAACCAACGTCGGTAGTACCAGTATCAGTGCCATCACCTGTTCCCGGGTCGGTAGTCTCTTCAATTGGAATTCCATGTCCCGGATGTGCTGTAACTACCCCACAAAGCGTTAAAGAAACTGCAATCATTAATATTAAAATAATTCCATCTTTTTTCATGAGTTTAATCAACATCATCTCCTTCAAATTATCTCCTTCAAATTTGTATAAAAAATAATAGTAATATAGTATATATGATTTGTGTTATTACAAGTTTCTTGAAAATCTCTAAAAAAGTATTATTTAAGAAATATGATCCATTGCTCATCTGATTTTAATTCAGATAGAATTGCCTGTAATGAATTAAAATAACTTGAAACCAACTAAATAAGGTTAAATATAAAATTTTTAATTTTAAATCCCTTAAAATCGCTTTAACCCTATTTTTGAAAGTAAACTTCATAAAAGCCACATATCATTCCAAAGTCACACGATCATGTTCCAATATATAAAAATTATCTTATCCTAAAACCATTTAAATCAACCCAAATCAACCAATTTAAGAAAATTAGCAACATTCGCACAAATATTTTTCATATGTAGGGCTATGTTACTCCCCATAACCCCAAGAGTAATAATAACAAATAAATGGAAAGTCTTAAATAGAAGCATCCCCCATTCCATGATTGTACGAATAACACCAGATAAAGTATTACTTAAGTGGTGTAAAAAGGTGTTTTTGTATTAATCGATGAACTTGCCATTTCCTCCTGCAAGACGTCTCCAGTTGGGATCTCAAGATCCCTCCTGGACAAACTTATAAGGGGCATCTAAGTTATCAATTTAAATCGCTCAAATGTATCATATCCACCCTGATGCCCTTTATAACTTTCCCATTTAATCTAGAAGCGTTCAGAGGTAATTCATCAGGAATACTAATTCATCAATTTTATTACTCAAATCCAAAAAATCAAAGCTTTTGTAATACTGATGGAAACGTTTATATTATAAGTTTTCGTACACAAGTATAGAAATTTAAGGCTTTAAACAATGATTTAGGTGTAGTATTACAATTGCCTTCAAAATCAGGAGTTAAGTATTACTACAAATAAACATTTAGCCTGTATAAAAATAAACGGAGGCAGAATATGCATATACCCGATGGTTTCATCCCATTATGGCAGTGTGCCATATACTGGATCATTGCTTTAATAGTACTCGGCTATTCCCTAAAATGGGCTAGAGAAAACCTGGATGAAAAAAATATACCCCTTATGGCCGTTTTGGCAGCAGGAATATTTGCCATTCAAGCCATGAACATACCTATACCCTGGGGAACCAGTGGACATATGGTAGGCGCAGCATTAATAGCAATCATATTTGTCAGCCCATGGGCTGCAGTGCTGGTTTTATCCATAGTATTAATACTACAAGGACTTATCTTTGGAGACGGTGGAATGACCGCTCTCGGAGCAAATATTGTTAACATGGGACTTATTGGTGGTTTCGTTGGATTCTACGCCTACAAAACCCTAAAAGGAATAGGGAGAATACCGGCAATCTTCATTGCCGCATGGGCATCCATATTCCTGGCAGCTATAGCTTGTTCCATTGAAATGTCACTGGCCGGTACTTTCCCACTGGTGGAAGGACTCATATTCATGGGATTATACCATGCTGTGATAGGCTGTATAGAAGGCATAATCACTGTAGTGGTTATTCTGGGTATTGATAATGTGCGGCCCGACCTGTTACCCGCATGGGTAAGCAGCAGAAAGCAGGAGGCGGTAGAATGAACACTAAAAACCGCAACCTATTAATTGGCGGACTTATCATTGCCATAATAATTGCTGTTCTGGCACCTTTCCTGGCATCAGGCAACCCCGACGGACTGGAAAGTACAGCGGGAACTCTCGAAGTACCTGAGTCTGAAGCACACTACACTGCCCCATTACCGGACTATGCCATACCTGGAATGGAAGAAAATCCATTAGGTGGTGTTATCGCCTTGGTAGTGGGAACTATTGTGGTTCTTCTGGCTGTACTCGGAGTTACAGCCCTATTCCGGAAAAGGAAGGAAAATGGAACTGAATGAATAAAGGAGCTTTTTTTCTAAGCTCCACTTTTCTTATTTTAAAAAACAATTTAAAACTAACAACCAATAAAAATTAAGTTAATGAGACTATAACATGCAAGGACTAGCTGAAATCGACAGGGAAGCAGGTAAAGACAGCTTCATGAACAGTTTAGACGGAAGGATAAAACTAATATCCTCCCTGTTAATCATCATATACGCAGTTTCCAGTACCAACCTTATGATACTGGTTATAATGGAGATGTACCTTTTAATCCTGATTTCACTGTCCAATGTAACCCCCATGTATGCCTTGAAACGTATAGCTCTTATTATTCCATTTGGAGGTTTCGTGGCCCTCATACAACCATTCTTCCAACCAGGAAATGTGATCTGGACCGGGGCCTTTGGATTGTTACACATGACTGATTACGGTCTTTACTTTGGAACATTACTCCTCTTCAGGGTCACGGTTTCAGTCACCTCCATTGTCTTTTTATCTTCATCCACATCCATGCAGGATCTGGTGGCCTCTGCCCAGAAATTAGGAGTCCCCCACCAGTTAGCCATGCTCTTAAACCTCACTGTTCGCTACCTATTCTTCTTTTACGATCAACTAACCAACATTTTAAACGCCCAATCCACCCGCTGTTTTGATATATTCAGCAAAAAAACACCATACAAGTGGAGATTGAGAAAAGTGGGAGAAACTATCACAATGATGTTCCTCCGGGCATTTGAACAGGGCGAAACTGTGTATATGAGTATGATGTGCCGGGGTTATTCTGAAAATACTCGTATTTACCGGGCCAAAGCCAAACTGGATAAGAAAGATTTTGCTTTTATAGGAACCACCATATTTATATTATTATCCTTACAATTACTGACTACGATGGTACTTTAATTTGACCTACCATATTGATATAGAGGAAATTTCAATGGCCAGAGTAGTTATTAAAACCGAAAATATGAGTTTCACCTATCCTGATGGAACTTCTGCACTTCAAAATATAAATATGGAAATATTAGAGGGTGAACGAGCTGCCATCATTGGATCCAATGGTGCTGGTAAATCAACATTATTCTCTCATTTTAACGGTATTTCAAGACCCACCTCAGGTTTGATTAAAATTGATGGGGAACCAGCCAGTTACAAGAAGGATGATCTGATAAAGATCAGACAGAAAGTAGGTATGGTGTTTCAGAACCCGGATGACCAGCTTTTTTCACCCACAGTGGCAGAGGATGTGGCTTTCGGGCCCATGAATTTGGGTCTTCCTGATGATGAGGTGGAAAAGAGGGTTGAAGAATCATTAGACGCTGTGGGAATGCTGGGATCTCAAAGAAAAGCACCTCACCACTTGAGTGGAGGTCAAAAGAAGAAGGTGGCTATTGCCGGTATTCTGGCCATGAAACCGGATATAATGGTTCTGGATGAACCAACCACCGGACTGGATCCACACGGAGCAGAACAGGTTATGGACATCCTTTATGATCTTAATCAGAACAGAAATATGAGCATAATCATTTCTTCACACGACGTGGAGATGGTTACTGAGTTTGCAACCAAGATTTTCGTACTCCACGGGGGCCAGATCATCCACCAGGGCACTCCCGAGGACATATTTAATGATCCAGAAACCATTAAAAAAGCACGCCTAAAACAACCCACTGCAGCGGCATTGTTACACCGCCTTAAGACCAATGGAATGTCAGTTGGTGTCAAGTTAACAGTTGAAGAGGCCTATCATGAGATCCTTCATGGTATGGGTGAAGATTCCTATCACAATCTCCTGCACATGGTTAAAGACCAGTGTCATCATAAATTACTGCACACCCTTGGTGAGGAGAAATATCATGAAATGCTCCACATTCTTGAAGAAGAAAAGAAAAATCTAATTGCTAAAGAATTTAAAAAATCAATCGGAAAATGACATTCAAATGGGCTAAAGATTTACGAAAAACATTATTTAAATATCCAATACCTTTAATTATTTATTAATCACCATAATAGATTTATTTACTGTTTTTAGATTGTTTTAGTAAACTAAGTGATTACTTGAAATATTTAATTCTGCAGAATGGTGAAAGAGATAGAAGTGGGCTGTTGAAAAACTCTTCAGGGATAGCTATTTTTTTGATGATCCTGTAATCATCTCCTAGTGCAGTTCATTAACATAATGTAAAATAAACCTAAAAAAATAAAAAAAAGTGAAGTTTATGGAAAAATAATTCCTTATACTTAAATTAACACCTTACTAAATCATTAATTAAGCCTGTCTGCCCATGTTGACTACTTCAAACTCATCCAGATTTACACTTCCTATGATCCGGTAGAACTCTTCTTCAGGTTGACTGTGGAGTTCTTCATGATCAATACCCCTTGCCTGTTCTAGTCCTCGGATGTAGTACTTAAAGTCGGGGCCCAATTCATCCATGATCCGGTACCCTCTTCCAATCTGAATCAGTTCATTTTCATCACATTCAGAGACTAAATTACCTATTTTCCCTTTAAGGCGTTCTGTGGGTTGTCGGTAAGTTCCCATCTCCAGTGCAGTTTCAATATCCGTGGGTACTTCCAGTTCACTTGCCAGTTCTGTTTGAGTTTTTCCGGTGTGTTTTCTGAATCCTAAAACCAGATTTTTTAGATCTTCTTCCATATTTTTATGCCTCCTACTTTTAAGATAATCTCCTACTTTTATTGATAATAATATGATCCCACTATTATAAATAATTTTTTAAATAAAAGTATTACTACTGATGGATCCCTGGAGAGGGTTCTGAAATCTCTTTAAAAATCATTCCCGCCCAACCCGAAAGCTTATTTATTTGAAAATCCTATCTATTCCAAAGTGCCAACTCTTTATAATTAAAAAATATAATTAATCCAGATTAACATTTTACATTTTAACTGAAATTAAAAATAGTTCATATATATGAAAAATAGTTCATTACAGGTGTCAACTTGAAAAAAGGTTTTATATTCGTTATCATAGCATTAATCCTACTGGTGGCTTACATGCTGGTGGAGCCCTACTGGATTGAAACCAAGCATATAACCCTTGAATCTGACCAGATACCAGCCCAGTTCGATGGGAAAACAATCGTTTTCCTCAGTGATATTCATGCTGGCCCCTTTTTCAGTCAGGATAGAATTGATAGTTTGGTTAGCCAGGTTAATGCCATGAACCCGGACCTCATCCTCTTGGGAGGGGACTACATTGATGGAGATTCTGCATATATTAATTCAACATTCGAGTCTTTATCCAAATTAGAAGCACCCCTGGGTGTTTATGCGGTTCTAGGGAATAAAGATCCCCAGGATTATACCCTGGATGCCATTCCAAACTATGGAATTACCTATATAGGGAATAAGGGCACCTGGATTGAAGAAAATGGTTCCAGGATTCGTCTGGGAGGAGTGGGGGACTATAATAATGGCGCCCAGATCCAGAATGCCACCACATCAGTGGTCACACCCCAGGATTTTGTCATACTGATTAGCCATAACCCGGATTACTTCCCCAAGGTGAATAAATCCAAGGTTGATATGGTTTTCTCAGGTCACACACATGGAGGACAGGTAACCTTTTTCGGCCTCTGGGCACCCAGTACTCATTCAGATTACGGGAATAAATACCGGACAGGAGTAATTGAAGAAAACAACAGCACGTTGATTGTGAGTAATGGTATAGGAACAACCATACTCCCCATACGGTTTTTTGCAAGGCCCCAGATCATTGTGGTGGAACTGAAAAAGACATGAATATGGAAGTTGTTTAGGTAAAACTATCCCTTGGTAAAATCTCAAATCAGGGATTTTATCAAGTTTAGATAACAAATCATACATTTATCAAGTTTAGATAAGAGATCAAGGATTTATATCAAGTTTGGATAAATTTATTCACATTTAAACTCTTTTAAACACATTCCCCTGGTCATTCCAGGTTTTTTATCTAAAAGGAGTTTGATTGCTTCATCAAAATGTTCCAGTGCTTCCTCAGTTTTTTTAAGTTGTTTGAGGACCACTCCTTTATTGTACCACGCCGGGAAGTAGATGGGATGCAAGGCAATGATCTTATCAAAGCACTGGAGAGATTCTTCCTTGCGACCCATATCCATTAAGATAAGGCCTTTATAATTTATAACATCCCACTCTTTAGGTTCAATTTTTAAAGCTGCATCAATGTATTCCAGTGCATCTTCTAGTTTTCCCAGTTCATAGTATGCCCGCCCTACATTGTAAAGGGCAATAAAAGAGGCAGAATCTGATTCCACTGCTTTGTTAAAATAATCAATTGCTTCCGGATAATTTTTTAGATCAAAGAGTATTTCTCCCTTGGCATTACACAGATCAGGGTACAGGTCATCAGATTTATCAATTAATGCCAGGGCTTCGTCAATTAATTTCTGGGCAGTTTCATTCTCTCCAATGAAATGATAGGATAACCCATTAAAATACAGTGCATCAACATCATGAGGTTCTTCAGAGAGGAACTTTTCATAGGAACGTATAGCTTTATCATATTTCCCTAAATAGAATAGTACGGTTCCTTTATCAAAAAATAATCTTATGTTTTCAGGGTTGTATTCTAAAGCTTTGTTATAATCCTTCAAAGCCAGGTGAAGGTCTCCAACATCAACATATACTGCTCCCCTTAAAAGATGGGCATCAGGGTTATGTGGTTCGAATTCCAATGCTCTGGAGAAAAGGTCAATTGCTTCAAAATAGTTTTTATGGTCTAACCATGTTTCTATACCCTTTTCAATGTAATAGTGGGCACCTTCAGTGTTCATTACAACCCCCCTTTGTTATTTATTATTTCTTTATTATGAAATATAAAATTTGGGTTAAAAATTTAGTATTTATAAAAATCGTATAAATTATTCGAAAATAAAAAAAAATCCACCCTTATCCCACAAATGGGATGAAGGATGGCTATTTAATGGTTTTATGGAATATTGATGGATTTAAGTACCTGCTCCTCCACTTAAAGTGTCAGTGGACATGTCCATCAGGAGAGGTTTGGGTAGTTCAATGCCGATGGTTTCTTTTATAACGTCTTCCACGGTTTTAACTGGTAGGAATTCCATTTCTTCCTTGACATCGTCTGGAACATCATCCAAATCCTTCATGTTTTCTTCAGGTAGGATGACCCTTTTTATTCCTGCTCTGTGGGCGGCTAAGACCTTCTCTTTAATACCTCCCACAGGCAAGACTGCTCCACGGAGGGAGATTTCACCAGTCATGGCCAGTTTGGGGTCCACAGTGTGTCCGGTTACCAGAGAGGCAATGGTGGTTAGTAAGGCTACTCCTGCAGATGGCCCGTCCTTGGGTATGGCCCCGGATGGTACGTGTATGTGCAGGTCCTGTTTGTCGAATTCCACCTGTTTTAGGTTGAAGGCCAGTCTGGAGCGGATGAGACTCTGGGATATCTTGGCAGATTCCTTCATCACATCCCCCAGCTGTCCGGTGAGGAGGAGTTTCCCGGTTCCGGGCATGAATGCTCCTTCAATGAACAGTATGTCTCCACCTACAGGTGTCCAGGCCAGGCCAGTTACCACTCCGGGTGGGTTGTGTTTCCCGGCCATGTTGATCTGTATGAGTTCGTGTCCCAGTAGGTCGTAGAGCATGTCTTCTTTAACTACGTAGGGCAGGTCTACTTTACCCAGTACGATTTTCTCTGATGCCACTCTGGCTACAGTTGCCAGTTGACGTTTAAGTCCTCTTACTCCTGCTTCCCGGGTGTACTTTTCAATGATGGTTTTTATAGCTTCATCATCAAACTGGATTTGAGTTTCATCCAGACCATTCTCCTCTAAGACCTCGGCAATCAGATGATTCCGGGCTATGTGGAATTTTTCATGGCTGGTGTAACTGCCGATTTGTATGATTTCCATTCGGTCCCTTAGTGGGCCTGGTATTCCCTTCAGGGAGTTTGCAGTGGCTATGAAGAACACCTCAGACAGGTCGTAGGGTACTTCCAGGTAGTGGTCAGAGAAGGTGTTGTTCTGTTCAGGGTCCAGAACTTCTAAGAGGGCACTGGCAGGGTCTCCACTGTAGGATGCCATTAGTTTATCTACTTCATCCATGATGAACACTGGGTTTCTTTCACCAGCACGTTTCATTCCCTGGATTATCCTTCCGGGTAGGGCTCCCACGTAGGTTCTTCGGTGACCTCTGATTTCAGATTCATCCTTCACACCACCGAGACTGATGCGGACGTATTCACGCTGGAGTACTTCGGCAATACTCTTACCCAGACTGGTTTTACCTGTTCCGGGTGGTCCTACCAGGAGGAGTATGGAACCCTGTTTGTTTTGTTTGAGTTTCATCACTGTCAGGTGCTGGATGATCCTGTCTTTTACTTTATCCAGGCCATAATGCTGCTCGTTTAAGATTTTTCGTGCTGCTTCAATGTCGATATCTTTGACCTGACTTTCACCCCATGGAAGGCTGGTTAAAAGGTCCAGGTAGTTTCGGATGACGTTTTCTTCAGAGCTGTGTGGTCCCTGGCGTTCCAGTTTGTGAAGTTCTTCCAGGGCAATCTCTTTCACCTCTTCTGGCATGTCTGCTTCTTCGATTAACTCCCGGTAATCTTTCTTACCATGCCCTCCTTCTGAGTCGGTTAGTTCATCCTGCAGGACTCGGAGCTGTTCTTTGAGCATGTTTTCCCGGTGTTTTTTGTTCATTTCATCGTTGAGCTTGGCAGCCATTTCCATCTGGAACTTTATTGAATCTTTTTGTTCAATCAAGATGTCCAGGAATTTCAGGCTTTTCTCTTTTAAGGAACGTATTTCCAGTAAAGCTTGTTTTTCTTCATGGGAGAGTCTTGTGTAAGGGAATAGGTTGGCTATTACCTTTCGGAGATCATCCAGTTGATTGATCTGATCTACATAGGCCTTGGAGTCTTTGAAGTTTTCACTTATTTCAGAGACAATGTACCTGACATGTTTAACCATGTCTGCCTGGTCTTCAGGGTCTAGATCAATTTCATCAGGGATTAACTCATATTTAGCCCGGTAGTTTATACCATCCGGGATTAATTCTTTAATCTGGACTCTTTCTATGATTTCTACCCTTAAATGATAGAAATCTCTCATTTCTTTGGCGTTTTCCACTCTGATTAAGGTTCCTATTTTGTTAATATCTGATTCTGCGTAGTATCTGGCGGGTGTTCCGTCTTTGGATGCTACGGCAATCCCGTAATAATCATCGTTTTTAACTCGGTTGTGTATTTCACTCCCATTTTTTTTACCGATTTTAAGATTCATGTTAGTTTCATGTAATAAAACCATGTCTGGTAAAACTAACACAGGTAATTCTTCTTTTGCTTTTATATCACTCATATTATCACTCACAGGGCTTGGTTTATGATTTGAAGTTTAATGATGAATTTAATACTCAATATATTACTTTAAATTCGAAATATTGAAGTAAATGATGGGAAGACTTTAAAAAAATTCTAACCCACAACTTGGGGGGCTAATATTCTTCCTTTTTTTCCGAATGTTTACAACTGGATCTTTCCAGCTGACTACACTTGGCAAATGCACATGTAAATAAAAAATCAATTCTTTTCTGGTGTTTTTGCATGGAGGGCCTGTTGAATCTGTAGTAAATGTAGTTTCCCTCTTTTTTGGCAACGAGTATGTTGGCATTTTTTAGGATTTTCAGATGCTGCGATGCTGCTGGCTGTGTTATGCCCATGTCCTTTGACATTTCCGTTACACTGACTTTATCCACTTCACCTGAAGCCAGATAGTAGATAAGTAGCAACCGATTGACATTGGCCAGGGCTTTAAGCACTTCCTCCAGTTCTTCGGTAGACTCCAATGTTGACTTGGAATTAATCCTAAGCATAACACATGTTATATAAGTATATGCTTATATACTTTTCCATCATACTGATCTGTCTGGAAATATTATTAAATAGCCGTTAAAAATGAATAACCACATTTAATTATGCGATAATTAGCAAAATCAGAAATGATGTATTTGATTGGAAGTAGTTTTGAAATAGAAAAAGGATCTGGAATAAAAGGATCTAAAATAAAAAAAGAGTTAAGATTACTCAGACAGCTTCTCAATCTGTCTGTCAATCTCTTCCAGAGCAGCTTGTGCAGCTTCATCAGCCAGGTTTTCATCTGCTTTGCAAAGTTCATCCAGGAAGAGTTCTACTTCTACATCAACATCAAGACCATCTTCTTGGTTGAATTCAACTCTTAACTCCATATCCTGGACTTCTTTTTTAGAGACCTTGGAAAAAATATATTTTTCTGCAACTACTGCTGCAGCTTCGGATATTTTCTCCATTTCAAGGTCGGTTAATGTTTTCAAACTTTAAACCTCTGTAACTTAGGGTATGGTACCAATCAATAGTAATTGGCCCCAAGATACTAAACTTTAGTTGCCGAGTCCGGGCTGCTGCTGTATCTGCATGGCTTCCTGTAAGGATTCCTGCATTTCCTGTAACCGTTTCATGACCCTTTCTTCCTGTCTTTTAACTGTTTTTTCCCTGAGCTGTAGGGTTTCCAGTTTTTCGGTTAGTTCTTCAGTTAGTTCGGGTTTAGCCATTTTAATTAACAGGGTTCCTGCAGTTTTGTAAACTTCAGCATTATCTTCCACTTTTTCCAGTTCTTCAAGGGCCTTTTCAGCTTCTCTTATCTGCAGATCCACATTCTGTTTCTGCATGGTTATGGCCTGGGCCTGTTGTTGCATCTGCTGGAATTGTGCTAGTTGATGTTGGATATTTTGGGGAACTTCCATATTTTCACCTCTACATATTATAAGTCTATGATCCGTTAATTCAATGAACGTTTATTCAATGAATATTTTTAAATAATTTTAATGTTTAATTTAATAGTTTAATTTAATGTTTTAATTCTAAAATCTGCTGTGAAAGCAGTATCCATCGCAGGTAAGAATTCAGGGATGCTCTAAGGGAGGGAGTGTCACGCGCTGTGATGGTGATTTTTAGAATGTTTTTCTGACATTCAATCTCAGTACTGGTTCGCTCGGATGGTGATCCTCTTATTTCTGGTTCAATTGACCTTAGAACTATTTTTGCATCCTCTCGAGAAGGAAATTCAAGTTCTATCTGGCTTTTGACCTGTTTAAGAGCTTTTATCCTCATCACCTGCTATTTCCCATCCCTGAAGGTAAATGCGTGGTCCAGTGGCCAGGCCCTTTCCATCGAAAAATTCGATTAATGGTCGGGATTTACTGGTCCGGATGAGTATGAGATTTTCATCAGAATATTCCTGAGGTTCTTCAAGGGGAATTTCAAAGATTTCAGGAGATAAATCTTTTAATTCATCCACTTCACACCTGATATGGAGGTTATCCTTCTTCATCCTTCCCTTGGAAAGGGAAAAGTCTACAGTTAACTGGAGACTTATGAAGAGTTCTCCATCCTGATAAAATTCCATCCCATTGGGGTTTCCGTCTCTTTCAGATACGACGGCAACCCTGTCTTCTCCGATTTCATTTGCCTTTAAAAATACATCCCTGAGGCTCATTTTCCCACGGTTTGTGCAGCGAGCTTTTAACACTCGTTCCAGGCCACGGCAGAATGTCCTTGTTCTCTGGGATGGTTTTCGGGAAGTGGTGATTAACATGAATTAACCAAAAATATGAAGATGGATTTTCAGATGATGCTCTTATGAAAATGGATAACAAATGATACCCCTAAGATGGGATACTAAATGATACCCCTTTATAAGATGGATATCCTATGATGCCCTTATAATGATGGATTTTCAATGATACCCATAAATTGGATATTAAATACCATATGAAGAGAGGATATCAAATGATACCCTGAAAAAGGATTTTTATCGGGCTTCCACTTGTCTCCTGACTGGAGGGATCTCCTTAAAGAGAATCCTGTAACGGCAACTGGGACATTTAGATTCTGTGTAACCTTTGATATCTACCAGTGTACCACACTTATCACATTTATACAATTATAAACCTCCAACAATCCTCTTAATGTTCCTGGTTGCGGTTTTACCCATTGGGGTGTGGGGCATGTATGCTCCGCCAGTGAAGACTGCACCACATTTACGGCACTTCCATATTCCTGCCGCAGTCCTTTTAACTCCCTCTCGGTCACATTTAGGACAGATGTGATTCTTCTTCATGTTATCTTCGATGGCCTTCACGGTTCTTTTTGCTTTCCTACCATATCTGGCACCGAATCTGCCTGTTACACCTACTTTCTTAGTTCTTGCCATAATTATCACCTTATTAGTTGTTATTTTTTTAAATTGAAAGGAATTCGGATGGTTATTCATCCAAATTACCTGGTTACTGTATATTTTTGTTAGTCTTTTGATTTTGGCTCTTATCATAGCCAATTTTTTGTGCCCAGTTTACAGTTTAGTAATGTTTTCACGAAGTTCTTTCGTCTTCTTTTGAGCCATTCCTACAGCCTTCAAGACTTCTTCACGTGTGAGGGGAACTGATCCTCCTTTTTGCATGGCACAGATACTTCCATCTGTCCGCATACCAATGGATATTCTGGCGTCCAGCACATCATCTTCCTCCAGGGAAGGATCTGCCACCAGTTCTCCACCGATCTTGGCCAGGGTGCACATGAGGGGTTGTTCCTTGATTGGGATGGGAACCATCTTTTCATAGTCAATTACGACTTCATCACCTTCAATGGTTGTGCTTGGTATTTTGGTGTTCATGAGGGCGGCTAAACTGCCCAGAACAGCGGCGTCCATGAGGTTGCCATCGTAATCTACAATGTGCAGATCAAGGAATATCATCCACACCTTCTTACCAGGTATGATGACCAGTTTTTCCAGGTCCACAGTTTTCCCTTCTCGTATGCAACGGTCGGTTACACGGGAAAGTTCCACTGAAGTTTCATTGGGTGGTCCTGCTTCGAAGTTAGGGGCTGCCATTGGCAGGAGTTCGGAGTTGGTTATCAGAACACCCACGTTTGGTGTGTCAGGGAATGGTTCGCCGATCTGGGGTTTGGCACCCACTACTATCTGGGTTTTACCTATTTTCACCCGGGCAGAACCTTCGGCTTTTTTAATTACACCGGTTTCCAGACTTATTTCCCGGTACTGGTCCAGGGCTCTTCCATCTGCTCTTTCCCCATTTTTGATGAGATTGGCAACACTTTCCTTTATGATCTGTGGTACTACGCTCTGCACCATTTTAATCACCGTACCTGTTCTTTATGGCATTTTTCTGTTCTTCGCTGATGATTTTACATCCTTTTACAGCCAGATCCAGTGCTTTTTCGAATTCATCGCCAGTGAGGTGTCCGTCCATCTGCAGCAGGGTTATGTCCCCGGTGCGTGGCATCATGGCAATGGGTAAGTCAGCTTCTCCTTCCTTATCCTCCCATTCTGATAAGTCCATGATAACCTTACCATCCGCTTTACCTGCGGCACAGGCTGCCACCATATCCCTCATGGGTATGCCTGCATCGGCCAGGGCCACAGAGGCCGCGGTTATACCGGCACATCTGGTTCCTCCTTCTGCCTGCAGGACTTCTATGAAAATATCAATGGTTGATCTGGGGAATTTTTCCAGGAAAACTGCAGGGTTTAATGCTTCTGCGGTGATCTTGGATATTTCCACTGATCTACGATCTGGTCCTGGTCTTTTACGGTCTTCCACCGAGAATGGTGCCATGTTATAGCGGCATCGAAGGATTGCCATGTTGGGTTTTAACAATCTGCGCACGTGTAATTCTCTGGGACCATAAACAGCTGCTAGAACCTTGTTATCACCAATTTCTACATAAGACGATCCATCGGCTCTTTCCAAGACTCCTGCCTCTATTTTCAAAGGCCTCAGTTCATCGAAAGCTCTTCCGTCTGGTCTTTTTTTAGTGACAGAAGTTATTAAACTTCCCTTATTACTATCTCCAATTGATTTGCTGGTTAGAATAATAATCACCCCTTACTGAATCAATTTTTCCTCATATTCATCTTCTTCATCTTTCGTATCTGATTTTTCAGAATCAGGTTTTTCGGTATCTGGTTTTTCAGAATCAGGTTTTTCGGTTTTTTCACCGAGAAGTTCCAGTAACATGTCCCTTATTCTGTCGGTGAGGCCAGATGTGTGTGCTTCATCTTCAATGGTTTTAACAACCTTCTGCACTACTCTTTCCATCTCTGGTTTTCCTTTAACCCAGACAACTCCGTTTTGACCTACCACTACTTCACATCGGGTTTGGTCTTTGATCATGTTGATCATGGATCCTTTCTTACCTATGAGTCGGGGTACCTTGGTGGGGGTTATGTTGATGAGAATTCCTCCACGGAATTTACCAAGCCCTCTACCTTTAAGACCAAGTTTCACCTTTTTAACTTCGTCAACGTCCACCACGCGCAGGAAAAGCACATCTCCCACATTGAAAGCACGGTTTAAATCTCTTTTTTCCTTACCGAAAACTTCTGCTGCGGGTAATATCCCGGAGTAAGGTGAGTTTATGTCCAGGTTCCACATGGAGAAGCGGATGTCAGATACTTTACCAATAACCACATCTCCTCTTTTAGGGATGTATTTGCTCTGTAATGGTATGACACTAATTTTTTTATCCCGTACAGCCACCAGACCAACCAGGGAAGAACATACCTTGTCTTCTTCTGTGAAAGTTCCTCTTCCTGAGTGATAGTCCCCTTCTGCTAAGATCTCACCCGGAACTACTATCTGTTTATCTTCTACTAATAACACGTTTTGCCTCCTTTATAGGCTAAAAAGAAGTTTTATTTTAAGAGTTTGGTTTCCACCTGTCCATGGGTAATCTCTGAGAGTCTCTGATAGAAACTTTCCTGCATACCACCCGGGATTTCAACTACAGCAACCCATGACCCATCCTGTTGCCATTCTTCTTTCATGGTTTTCCCATATTCAGGTAGGACTCCATAAACCTTTCCGGTGTCCTCTCCAGGTATGTGGATGGCCACCCTCACTTTTTCAAGTCTTATGGGTATTAACTTACGGATAGCCTTTAGCGTGATGTTCACCTGTTCATCCACACTCTTAAAGGGATCCACCCTGACCTTAGCCTCTTCCATGGCTATTTCAATCCTTCTTGCAGGGTGGGGGAGCTTTGTCTGAGGATTTATGGCTTCTCGGGCAATTTTAGCCACGACCATTCTCCTTTTATCCTCCTGCATATCCCTCCGTTGTTGGGCAGTGAGTTGAACCTGTCCTTTACGGATAATGATGGCAGCAGCTTCCAGGGGATCAGTGGTGTCAAAGGCTTTATTCATTGCCTCTTCTGATGCTTTATCCCCCTTTTTAGAATCCTTGAAAACCTCTTCAACAGCCAATATCTCTTCAATTTGGATATCTTCTCCCCTTTTAAAATCAGATGCTAGATCTGGATCCACCAGGATCTCGAATCTTTCCCCGTAGTATTCCAGGCGGGCTATAACGGCATCTTCCAGGGTGATCATAAATTATTCCTCTTCTTCCTCATCCTCCTTTGATTTGCGGATGAGGAGTTCTTCTACATGTTCTTCTATTTCATCTTCTGTGAGTTTGCGATATTTGTGAGTGGCTTCTTCTATGACCGCGATTTCTACGCTTTCTTTGGTAGTTTTACCTTCGGTTGCTTCGTAGATCGCATCTAGTGCCAGTTCCATGGCTTCATTGATTTTCATATCTTCGCTGTAGCCCTTTTCAAAGACTTCCATGGCCATTGCTCTTCCAGCTCCAATTGCAGTGGCCTTGTATTCAATTAAGGCACCACTGGGGTCTGTTTCGAACAATCGACATCCATTGTCTTTGACTCCTCCGATGATCAGTGCTGAACCGAATGGTCGAACTCCACCATGCTGGGTGTACATCTGTTTCATGTCACAGATCTTCTTGGCCAGCATTTCCACTGGTATGGATTCGTTGAAGGTGATCTTGTTGATCTGGGATTCCATTCGAGCTTGTTCAATGAGTTTACGAGCATCAGCCACTAAACCTGATGTGGCGGCTCCTATGTGTTCGTCGATCTGGAATATCTTTTCAATGGATGTGGGTTCCACCAGTTTGCTGCTGGGTCTTTTATCTACCACCAGCACAATCCCCTCTGCTGATTTAACTCCTAATGAAGTTGTACCTCTTTTTACAGCTTCTCTAGCGTATTCAACCTGAAATAGCCTTCCATCTGGGCTAAAAATAGATATACCTTTATCATATCCTGCTGCTGGGAACGGTTGCATATCTTTATACCTCTTTTAAATTTTTTGATAAAACAATGAACTTCAATAAAATATTGGTTTAGAAGTTAATAAAACCATTTATACATTTTATTCATCTGCTGCCTTCAATTTAATAAAGTTTGTTATTGCCGCTTTGATGGTTCCGGAAATTCCCAAAGTTTGGAAAACTACTCTTTTTCCGCGAAATTTAGTTATGGTGGGGATTACAGCACGGGCCCGGTCTACTTCATCCCGGTTACATCGAATGATTCCCTTAACCATATTTTTTCCAGGTGCCGGATAATTCCACACCTTTACCACCCACAATTCCAGTTGGCTGGCTCCACATGCCCCGTAAAGGTTTCCGGATGACTCTGTAACCAGGGATATTACATCATCCCGCTGGAGGGGGATTTCTGAAAAAGCCACAAATGCCAGGTATCTTTTCTTATCCCTAAGGTGAGTGGGTAATATTTTAAGCTTCATAAACCCTTATATCTCCATATCTGAGTTTAATTATTTGAGTTAATCTTATAATTCACTATTTCTTATTTAATAATTGATTAGAGTGATGTGATCTTAATATTAAAGGGATATGCTCCTTAATTAAGGAAGAATATTTCAATCAAGAAATTAAAGATAAAATCATTATTATAATAAAATCCAGTACATTTTGCTTACCAAGTACATTTTTTTAATTTATTTTATCAAACGTACCCCTGGAACTATGACCGCATCTCTTATTTTATTTCTCTGGATAATCTCCTGTGGAGTTTTTGACAATGCATCAAAGGCCTCATTCTTCGTCATTCCAAAGCAAGCTGCCAGAGCTGTCACGTCTTTTGGGTTGCGCAGGCCATAAATAGAATTGGTATCACTGGTTATGATAACCGGGACCTCGTATTTACGATGCAACTTCATAATCTGTCTAAACTGACTTAAAACCCGGTATTGTTGGTTTGGCCGAGTTAAAAGGAAATATTTCAGGTTTATTTCTACTGCAACCCTGTTTTCAGCAGCTTTAACTGCTAAGACATGGTTAATACCACTATCAAACCGGCTGCGATAGGGATGACTTAAAATGTCAACACGAGGATCTTCAGTGGCGGCTCTGTTTATCTTAAGATCTCCACCATGAACCAGGATGACATCGGCCTTTTTGCGAAATTTTTGTACCTGTTTTTTAAGATCTTCCTGATTTTTGGCCTCTATTTCCACACCGATCTGGATGAGAGGGTATTTATTTTCCTCTTTACCAGATTCAGTTAGCTCTTTACTAGATCCAGTTAGGTTACTTATACTTTCACGTAGGTTCTTAAGGATCTCGGGCTGATTGATACAATTCCGGGAGTGGACCGTTAACACCACTCCACTGTATCCCATTTTTCCAGCATCTATGGCCAGTTCAGGGCCTCCGTGGACGTGAAAATCAAAAAACATCCTTCCACCTTATTCCTTGAATATCTGCCGGGCAACCTTTAGGGCTTCTTCCTTCCGGGCGGGGTAGGCAGCTATTTTCAGTTTCAGGTGCAGGGCATCGCCGTGCTCCACTAGCAGAAGATCTCCTAGATAGGCACGTTGTTTATCAAATCTAAGAAAAAGGTTCCCTCGCGCATCCATTCTGCCTTCAAGTTCTGTTAATATCTTTTTTTTGGCTGAGGGAGTTAGTGTCTGTAGTTTTTCCAGGAAGTCTTTGATTTCTCTTTTTTTGGTGATTTTTCCCTGGAGAATGATAACCTGATTCTTATGGTAACCTTCGGTGATTTCCTTAAGAGGTTGGGCTGTGGGGAGGAGGGTAGATAGGGCCTCCCTCACCTTCTCTTCGTTTTCAGTTCCGTAAACAAAGGCCCGGTAGGAGAGGTTATGTATCATTACCTTAATTTCTCCGCTCCTTTACCTTTATTCCTGAGGCCCCTGTTTTTCTTACCTTCACTGGTCAGACCACGGAATACTCTTCCACGGTGATGTTTATCACAGATCCAGTTAATTTTAGGGTCGTTCTTGATTACAGGATGGTTAGGGTCCACCAGGATCACTTCGAAAAATTTGAACTTCCCATCTTCCCAGAGCCAGTAGGAGTTTAAGACCTGTAGGTTGGGGTATCTGCGGGCTACCCTTTCTTCAGCCATACGCTGAATGGATTTTTTAGGGGTTATTTTTTTAACACCCTGCCTTTTGGGCTTTCGGCCTGCAGTAAATCGGGTTTTTCGACGTCCACCACGACGTACACGGGTTCTGACAACTACGTATCCCTTTTTGGCTTTGTATCCAAGGGATCGTGCACGGTCTAGTCGGGTTGGTCGCTCAACACGGGTAATTACACTTTCTTTTCTCCACTGGGGAGCTCGCTGTTGCATTAATTCTTTTACGTAAGATTCATCTGGATTTTTCCAGGCTTCTTTTATATAACTGTACATTAAATACACCTCTTTTTGTTCAGCTTTCGCCACATCCATGGGATCATCATTGGTCCCAAAAAAAGTAGGTCACATACGCCATATTGGCGGTAACACAATGTTGATCACATGCCCTTAAAAAGGTTGTGTTCCGGGGTAAAAATCGAACACTAGAATGATTAACTAAGAATGATTAAATTATGATCATTGTTATAATGATCATTGTCACTCCTACTTAACTCATAGCATATACGGTATTTTCCACATAATACTATATTCCCACGATAAGATACTGTATTCCCTCATTAAATACTGCAGTTCATTAGTATAAAATTGTATTTCTTATTTTATTATGTCTGTTCCTTTAGTGTGGTTCTAATCAATTAGTAGCTCACCATATGGTTAAACTTGCTTTTCAATCCGGCTTATGTACAATCGTGCCCATACATAGGCAACTATGCCCCCAGCAATGTCCCCTGCAACTATACCCCACCATACCCCTTGCTGACCTAATTTAAGGGTTATAGCCAGGATATAGGCAAATATGGCTATAAATAGTAGCTGTCTGAACACGGTCAGGATGAGGGAGGTTACTCCCTTTCCCACTCCCTGGAAAATGGAACTGGACATGATTCCAGGAGGTACAAAGAGGTAAAATAGACACATCACTTGGAGGAATGAAGCTATGGTGGGTGCCAGATAGGCGGTTTCAGGAGAATAGGCGAATATTTTAGCAATGTACGGTGCAAATACGAATGTTATAACACTGGTAATGAGGGCTATTACTGTTCCTACCTTTATGGAGTAGTTGTGGGCTATGCGCAGGTTTTTATATTTTCGTGAACCATGGGCAACACCACTAACAGTGACCACTGCAGTTCCCACTGCGGCCATAGGTATTATAGCCATCATTACCACTCTCCATCCTGCAGAGTAGACTGCTACTGCATCGGTTCCAGCAACCATAACCAGGATTACATTTAAAATGGCAGTTACTCCAGACATCACCAGAAATTCTGCACTTGCAGGTAATCCCACCCCTAATATGGATTTAGAGACTTTAAGATCTGGTTTGAAGTATTTCCAGGATAAAGTGGTGAATGTATCCTTCTTTTTAAGGAACCAGTATAATATAACCACTGAAACCAGTGCTTGGGAGATTACTGTGGCCCATGCTGCTCCGGCAATGCCCCATCCTGCCAGGTAGATCAGTACAGGATCCAGAACTATATTTACCACTGAGGATATGATCATGGCATTCATGGTTCTCTTGGTATCTCCTTCTGAACGAAGGATTCCGTAGGCAGCACCAGTAAACAGCATGAGTATGGTACCGGCAAAGGTAACCCTACCATAGGAAACTGCCAGGTCAATGGTGTTCCCTGCCCCCAAAAACATGAGCAGGGGTTCTAAGAATATTTCCAGTAGAATGGTGAGGATCACGGAAATAATGATGGTGATGACCAGGGTATGCATGGCAGTGTTATTCACACCCTCCTGGTTTCGAGCACCTATGCATCGGGAGATGGCTGAGGTTGCTCCAGCTCCTATTCCATTGGAAAGACCAACCAGTATCATGAATAGTGGTGTTACAAATCCCACTGCTGCCAGGGCATTTCCACCCAGCCCGGATACCCAGATGGCATCCACCAGGTTGTAGGCTGACATCAGTATCATGGCCACAATGAGTGGGCCTGATAATTTTATTATGGCTTTTTTAGGGTCACCAGTTATCAAAGTGACTCCTTCTGTTTTTTCTCCTAAATTACCACTAGAATCATCGGCATCTGGTCCAGTGGGTAATGGTGATGAACTGTTATTTTTCATTTATTTTTCACTCTCTCCTAAATTTGGATTACTCTAAACTAACTCTCAATTACTCCCCTACAAAATTAATCTTGAAATAGCTTTTAAATATCAATAGATTGAATTTTCTCATTTATTTATCATTAAATTGATTACAATCACTTCCAAGACTATTTTCTGCCAGTCTATTCATTCCTTCAATCATAAAAGATCGTTCTTCATCTGAAAAACCTTTAAAGAGGATATCTTCCCATTTCTTCTCAGCACGAAGAATTACAGGAACTACTTCTTTCCCTTTCCCAGTCAGGGATAATAAATATCTCCGACGATTCACAGGGTCCTGAACCTTATTGACCATCCCTTTTTCTTCTAATTTTCTTATGGCTCTGGCGATGGTCCCTTTATCGATATGGAACATTTTTGCCAGATCATCCTGGGTAATTCCCGATTTCTTGGAAAGGACCATTAGACAGGGAACCTGTCCTTCAGTAAGTTCTAGATGCTTCAGCTCCCGGTTCATGAATATGAAGTGGTTACGGACTACTATGGATACAATTCCCCTGAATGGGATGTCTAAAGACATGATTTTCACTCCTAATAGGTATTTTGAATTTTTTTAAGGTTAATATTAATTTATAACAAGTAAAATCTAAATTAAAACTTGAATTAAAGTTAAATAGTATAAAGTTTGAAATTTGACTCTGCAAAAATTATCCTATACATATTTAGTAGGGTTTTCTACCATATATATGTTGTCAATGCAACAATTGTCCGAACAACTAAAATGAAATATTATGAAAGGTATTGATCATGAAAAACTTGTGTGAAAAAATAGATACATTATCACTATTTGGAATGATCCAACTTTTCTTCAAATGTTATTTCGAACTTAGTCCCACCAGTGGTGTCCAGTTTAAGTTCAGCACTGATCTGTTCAGATAAACTGTAAATCAACATTATCCCCAGTGAATCAGATTTCTTAGGGTCAAAGTCAGGGGGAAGACCAACCCCATTATCACTGACTGTTAACCTAAATTTATGAGTACCATCATCAGTATCAGAATGGAAATCAACCTTTATCTCACCACTTTCCCCATCAGGGAATGCGTACTTTAAACAGTTGGATATCAATTCTGTTAAAATGAGTCCCAGTGGAATAGCTGTGTTTATATCCAGCATAACCTCATCTACATTGACATTCATTTTCACCCGTTTAGGGTCAGCAGCATAACTGTAGAAGAGGTTTTTGGCCAGAGTGGTTATGTATTCACTGAATTCGATCCTCTTAAGATCACTGGATTGGTAAAGGCTTTCATGGATCATGGCCATGGATTTTGCACGGTTCTGACTATCTTTAAAAATATCCCGAGCATCTGTATCCTTAATATACCGGGATTGCAGGTTGAGAAGGCTCTGGATAACCATCAAATTATTTTTTACACGATGATGGATCTCCTTCATCATCAGATCCTTCTCTTTCAGGGAATTTTTCAGTTCAGCTTCCAGTTTTTTTCGTTGGCTGATATCCCTGGCTACTATCTGAACAGCCCGCTGACCATCATAAGTTATGGGAGCATCCCCTACTTCAATATCCTTAAGTTGACCATTAAGGGATATTATTTTCTCTTCAATAAAGTCTAAAGTTTTATCTTCAGTTAAAACTTCGTGTAAACGTTTTTTAGCAACTTCCACTGAATCCGGATGGTAAAAGCTGAAAAGATTTTTATCTAAAAGATCCTGGGGGTCATCCAGGCCAAATATAGTGGCAGAAGCCTTGTTGGCAAAAACTATTTTCTCCCCAATAACCACCAGAATTGCATCGGGAGAAAGTTCAGATAAGTTTTTATAACGTTCTTCACTGTCACTGTAATCTTTTTCTATTCTTTTAAGTTTACTTATATCTTGAATTGTCAATAAACGTCCTTTAAATTCATTTTGATCGTAAAGGAATGTGATTTGCATCCGAATCCACAGATTCCAAGGATCTCCTATATGTACTGTTGTTTCTTCACCAGCTTTTTGATAGAACTCTTTTAATTCAGGAAACTCATCCAGTACTTCTGTTGCCGGTTTACCCACACAAACAGCAGTTATCCCAATCATTTCTGCAGCAGGATTAACATCAATTAACGTGTCATTGGTGTCAAAAACCATGAACCCATTTTTTATTGTTTCAAAGAGTTTTTCATAAGCAATGGGCCTTATACCTAAGAGAGAAAATTTAAAGATTGATATGGCCAGGAGTAATCCTGAAATAGTTAACCCAAATGGGGTTATATCCAGTCCAGGGATGCCCAGTGCATCCGTGTTGTACAGAACACTGCAAAACAAGGGTATTAGTCCACTTAAGATTAGGATCAATATTTGAGTGTGGTATATTCTGGGAGATTTCATTAAGAGTCTTAACAGGATTATCAGTCCCAGGATTATGAGTATGAAACTGTAGGCAATGTTCACCCAGAATCCCACTCCATGGGAGTATATTAAAAGTGAACCAGTCATGCTGGAAACAGGGGTGATGCTGGGCCAGATGAGTCCATGCAAATCATTGGTAAACGCCAGGAGGATGATGACCAGGGGTAAAACCATTAACATCCCAATATACGCTGGTTTAAGGTATTTTTCATGTTGAGCGTATTCTAAGATTACCATAAACCATAAGGGTGCCGCAGTAGCCACTCCAATGTAACTGATTTTTATCCAGAATATTTTGGCCCACATCTGGAGACTGAAAAACTCCATGGCAGAACCCAAACACCAGAAAAACACAGATAGGGTAAGTAGGGAGAAATAGAAATACAAATTGGAAGAACGCTTCCTGAGACTGTAAAAAGATAGGTAGAGGAGTATTATGGCACTGATAAGCAATATGATCCCTAAAAAAGAATGTTGAGCACTCATATATAATTCCTCTAGACCATTATTATTTTTATGTCAACCCATTAAAGACGGTTAACTTGTGACCATTTCATTAGATTATTGTTTTAAGATGGATTTAGTTTGTTAATAGGATACTATTTTTGTTGGAAGTATTATAGTGTTTACATTTGTTGGATTTAGAAAGAATGAATTTTAAAAAGAATAAAAATTTTCTAAAAAAAAGATGAGTAAAAAAAAATTTACTCACTGATATCGTATAATATTTTCATGGCCTTGGTGAATGGAGGGTTGCCTGAAGTTAAAAGAACCACCCGCAGGACATCAACAATTTCATCCCGGCTTATATCGAATTCTTTCATGGCACTTACCATCTGCTTCTTCATTGCCCGGTCATCAGAGGCTGCTGCAGTTATACCCAGGGCAATCAGCTTCTGTGTACGGTAATCCAAGACTTTTCCAGAGTAAGCTGCTTCGTTAAGCTCAACTACTGCTTTATAGATATCAGGATAGTCTTTTTTAACATGAACCATTCCTTTACCATAAAAAACGTCTTCTTTCATCTTTTTCCCTCCGAATATACTCTTTATCACCTTTAAAATATGTTATTTTTTTCATATATAAGTTCCGAATTTTCTTAAAATGATTTTCTTCAGCTCTTAAAATGATTCTTCCAATCTATTAAAACAGCCCCCTCCAGTGATTCACCACCTATAAAATCCATGAAAAACAAAAATTAAAGTCATGTCATTCCTGACATTCATCCCCAAAAACCCCTTGTACATCACCTAGCACCAACTGATCAAGTATTATGAATTTTAGATAAAATAAAAAATGTTAGAATGCCCTAAAATTGTTAGAACCCCCTAAGGAAACTTTTATAACGTACAAATCCAAATTTAACATTTACATAGCTTGTAGAGGGATGAATAAGATAAACACAAAATTTGGAAACAAAATAAAGTAAAATGGAATAGTTATTTGAAAAAAATGGGATGAATTGTAGTTTCTAAAGAAAAATGAGATGAAATTTGGGATGAAAGAAAAAAAATAAATTAGAACTCCTAATTTATTAAAAAATCAAAACGAAAAAAAGAAAATTCAGATTAAAAAGTGTTGTAAAGAAATGGGGCGAATATAATGTCATTTTTAGGTTTGATTGTTAAAAATCCATTCCGTAACAAGACCAGAACTGCGCTGGCTGTAGTGGGGATTGCCATTGGCATTGCCACTATTGTGGCTCTGGGGATCATCACTGATGGATTGAAATCTTCTACAGAGGAAACTTTGAAAGCAGGAGGAGCAGATTTCACGGTTGTGGAGACCAATGTATCAGATATGTTTCTCAGTGAGATAGATGAATCTTACGTTAATAAAATAAAAGAGGTTGAGGGGGTGGATGATGCTGTGGGGATCCTGACTGCCATACAACCGGTGGGAGATAATCCTTATTTTGTTATTATAGGCATTGACCCGGCCAAATTAACTATGAGTGGAATGAAAATCACCAATGGGACGGAATTTTCTTCGCCTGATGCTAAAGAAGTGATAATTGGTAAAGTTGGCGCCCAAAAGTTAAACAAGACTGTGGGAGACACCATAACCCTGGGTAAAGAGGATTACAAAGTTGTGGGAGTGTTTGAAACCGGTGACCTGCAGCAGGATGGGGGTACCTACATGTCCCTCAAGAATGTCCAGGCAATTGAGGAAAAAGAGGGTAAAGTCACCATGATCTACGTTAAGATCAAAAATGACGCCAATGTGGATGAAATAACCAAATCCATTGAAGATAAATATGGAAAGGACATCACCACCATAGCCTCACTGGAGGACCTACAAAGCGTTGACCAGGGTTTAAACACCATAGACACAGCTTCCTGGGCGATTTCACTCCTGGCCATTGTCATCGGTGGAATTGGTGTGATAAACACCATGATCATGTCGGTATATGAACGTACCCGAGAAATAGGTGTCTTGAAAGCAGTGGGATGGAAGGATAGGAGAATATTATCCATGATACTGGGAGAATCCATAGTACTGACCCTGGCCGCAGGGGTAGTGGGAATAATCATGGGACTGGTGGCCATCCAAGTGCTCCTGGCACTGGGAATGAGCGGATTCATACAACCAGTGTACTCCCCTGACGTGTTCCTACGGGGCCTTTTAGTAGCCCTTATAGTCGGCCTTATTGGAGGATTTTATCCTGCCTACCGGGCCAGTCGCTTACCACCAACCGAGGCGTTGCGTTATGAATGATGAGAACATCGTGGAGATTAAAAGTCTCAAAAAAGGTTTTGACAAAGGAAAGATAACCGCCCTGAACGGTATTGATCTTACCATCAAAAAAGGTGAATTTGTTTCCATTATCGGACCATCTGGTTCCGGGAAATCCACCCTCCTTAACATGATCGGAGCCCTGGACCGGCCAGATGAAGGCACTATAAATGTGGCTGGCTACGATCTTAAGGGTAGGAAGGATCTCAGTGAATTTCGTTCCAGGGAAATTGGCTTCATTTTCCAGCTCCACAACCTGATCCCCAACCTCAGTGTGGTGGAAAATGTGGAAATACCCATGTTTGAAAGTGGTTTATCAGGTAAGAAAATGAGAGAAAAAGCTTTGATACTACTGGATTACATGAATCTCTCGGATAAAGTTAAAAGAAAGCCCACTGAGCTTTCTGGTGGTGAAAGGCAGAGGGTGGCCATTGCCCGATCCCTGGCCAATAATCCATCCATAATCCTGGCAGATGAACCCACCGGGTCCCTGGACTCTAAAAATGGTGAGATGATCCTTAAACGCCTGAAGGATCTCCATGATAAAGAGGAGGTCACCTTAATCATGGTCACTCATGACCTGAAAGTGGCTAACCTGGCAGAAAGGACCATTGAGGTCTTAGATGGGAAAATAAAGGTCTAATGAAATAAGGGCTGGAATTTTTTAGATAAATTCCTTATTTTCCCTTGTTTCTTTTTAAAATTCTCTTAATTATTATAAATAAATCTTAAGTTTAATAGGATGTTATAAAGGTCCTTTATCAGGATGTCCTTCCCTCATCCCCATTCCTGCCTCTTTTTCAAGTGCACCTGGTTTGAAGAACATTTTAACCAGGTTCTGAGCATGTTCCCGGGCACGGTTATCTGCCAGGAATTTGAGGTCCTTCTCATCAACTCCTTCATCCTCATGGACAAAGACTTCCAGGATATGGGTGTTGGTCATGAGTTGGGCCTGTATGAGTCCAGTAGATGCTTCGTGGGCGCAGGTTTTATCCATTAACTCAGGTCCGGGCATTCCCAGGGCCATAACCACTTCACAACCCTCTTCTTCAATGAGTTTTTTACAGGCCACTGGAAGATCCTTAACACCCGGTACTGTTCTTCGGATTATTTTATTATTAGCTACTTGTTGTTTTATTTCGTTTATAGCGGCAGAGGCCATATCGTAACGGGCAAAAGTAGTATCGCAGATTCCTATTTTCATTTTATCACACTGAAAAGTTATCACTATAAAAAGTTATCATTCTAAAGATTAAGCACAGTTCAAGTTTAATGATAATTTTTGTCTTTGCATATTGTTCTTGGTACTGGTTTTATATGAATATTTTGTAAAAGAAGGAATACAAATTAATTGAATAATAGAATAATTTCCAGAAATTTTTAATATCCTATATTGACCTATAAAAAAGGGTCTAAATAAAGATTCTGAAAAAGAAATTAAAAAAGAAGGGGGTGTGATTCACCCTATAATCCAAAGGATTTCTTTAATAATTCCACGTTAACGTATCCTGCGCGGAATAATTCTCCAGTGGTAAGATCATTGATTACTACTTCTGCTGGTGCGAACATTCCCTTATCGATCTGGAAGAAGTCGAAATTGGCTTCTTTGAAAACATCATAGAATGGTTTTCCGTATCCATCTGCAGCAGAGGAGGGTAAGTTCTCAGCCAGTGCTTTTAGGTCATCCTTGGTTTCTGATTCAATGAAGTAGTAGGTTCGGCCTCCAAATAAAACTGCATCATTGGTTTTTCCCATGGCTTTTAAGCCGTCAGGGTCCACTGGAGCTATTGGAGCTATTCCTGCTGCGTGTTTGACCTTGTTAACGTCGAAGTGTAGGGCCTCCAGCATCTTGTAGGTTCCGTTTTCTACTACCCTTCCTGCTATCTGGATAGAACCAACCAGAGATGATGTAGGGGCTACCAGGGCGTAAACATTCTCAGGAGCAACTTTACATTCTTTAGCTACGTAATCGAGGACATCAGCTCCAGGGAGCTTGTCTGATTCCAGGGTGATGATGGCCAGATCTGCCTCATCCATGTAACCAATTTCTTCATAGGTTTCTTCAGGTTTCAGGGCCAGTGCTCTTGCCGGACCAGATCCCAGGGCAAAGAAGTCACCCACACTGACAGACCATCCTGCTTTCTGTGATCCCAGGGTTGAAATGGCTGGCTGATGTGTTTTTATCTTTACTGAGGGTAATGCAAAGCCTTCAGAGAGGTCTCCGGGGATGGATATTCCCACTTCAGCCAGTCCACCCAGACAAACTTTAGTATAAAGTTCTCCTGCTTTAAAACTTCCAGTTACATTCACTCCGGCATCTATAACTGTTGAACCGTTTTCCAGTTTGTGAACTGCAATATTAAGGTCGTCTGCATTCTCAATCATTAAGTCTACTGTTTTTTTAGCTTCTAAATTGACACTTACCATCTGATCATCTCCAATGAAAGTGAGATCCAATGGATAATGTAAAAATTATCCATTAAACTCACTTTACTCTATCAGGATTTTTAAGTTTTTTTATTTGGTTTTCATATGTCTTTAAAAAAATTTATAAAATGGATTGTTAAACCTAATAAAACTTGCAAATTACACTAATCACATTATTCAATCGCTTACACTATAACATCATTAGTTACACTCTTAAAGCTTCTTCAAAGTTCACCTGATATATGTGGGCACTGATTGAGTGTATGGTTAGACTTCCCACTTCCACTCCCACTTCTTCTGCAGCGTATTTTGATAGATGAGTTAATCCCACTGCGTTGGGGAACCATGCTCCATAAATATCATGGGAACGCCATAATCCAGTGGTGTGAAGTTTACCGTCTCGGATTTTGAAGTCCACCAGGATCATGCAAGGTACTTCTTCTTGTTTGGTGTCTGTGGTAGGGTCCCAGGTGACAGATATGGCCCTTCGGGATTCTTTACAGTTTTTAAGACGCCTGATTGCTTCCCCTATCTGGTCGATTCCCGCAAAATGTTTCCGCAGGCGGTTGCCATAGGTGTAGACGAATCCCTGTTTATCATCACTCAGGAATTGTTCAGCGTATATCTCCAGTTTCTCCCCACTCCAAAAGTATCCATCAGGGATCTCCAGTTCCAGTGGTCGGTTCATGGTGACCACAGTGTTGCGAAGCTCAAGTGTTAGGGAGCCTCTTTCATCCTTTATTTCAGAACCTTTCTGCATTACCCGCTTAACCAGTGTTTCCCATCCAGATTTTATGGTGGGAGTTTTAATCAGGATAGCCATCCAGATGCCTCCGTCATGTTTTTAAGTTTTTGATAAGCTGCCTCCGCTGGCAACATACGCATTCCACAGTCCGGGTCAACAATCATGTTTTCTGCTCCAATAATTTCTACTCCCTTCTCAATTAAGGTGCGAATTTCCTCTGGACTTTCCACTCTCTCAGTTTTGGTGTCCACACATCCAAAACCAATCTTCTTACCACCCAGATCAGTGTTTTGAAGAATTTCAAGATTCTTTTCTATTCCTGCAAATTCACAGTCAATTATGTCCACCGGGAATTTCAAAAGTTTCCCAAAGACCTGTCCCACATCTCCACATACATGCATTGCCAGGGGTACTTTCAAACCGTTCTGGGTGATTTTTATGGCCTTATAGGCTGTTTTGATATCAGCCATTCCAGTGGAGAGGAATGGTTCGTCGAATTGTATCATGGCCGCACCTGCATTTTCCAGGTATTTCGCCTCACGATTAAGGGCCTGTGCCATGTCAATTATTGCTTTATCCCTTTTTTCCAGGGTGTAGAATCCTTCCATTCTTGATGACAAGACCAGAGTGGTGGGGCCGGTTATGATGCCCTTAACACCCCGGGCATCTTCCCTAAATTCACCACCATGTAAAACTGTGCTCCCGGTCTTGAAATCTTCAGATATATTCTTTGCAGTTTTTAAGGCAATTTTAATGTCTTTTGCACCTATAGAATAGTTGATTGGGAGTATTCTGCCCTTGATCTTGGATGTTCCATCTTCCCAGACCATTCCAGTTATATCCCGGGCGAATATCTCCACCATGTCCCCGCGCACCTGTCCGGTGGATATGATATTCACACCAGCCTTTATCTGCTCCCGGACCGCAAACTCTACAGCAGCCTGATAAGAGTCGTAACTTGCCAGAAGAGAAGATATCCTGGAAAGGAAGGATGATGGTTCCTGTGGTGGTGAAGGGTAACTTCCAACTACAGTGGTTAGCATTGAAAACCTCATTATATGTTTTTATGGTTATAAATATTCTTATTCTAGGGTCTTTTTATTGTTATTCCCTAATGTATTTTTTATTTATTAAATGTATTATTTCCTAATGAACATATCCAATCACTGAATATGGCTCTTTCAACATATAATACAATACTAATTCGGTCCTGCCATTATATAGTAATGTAAAAACATAAAATAAATCACTGCACAATAAGATATGAAGTTAATTAAGGGAATAGGAGGATGTTTTATATGGAATTTACAGATTGTGTGAAATTTGCCAATGAAAACCCAGTTGCCTGGCTGGCAACTGCTGAGGGTGACCAGCCCCGCGTGAGGGGTATGGGAATGTGGTACGCGGATGAAACTGGTTTTTATTTCCAGACTGCCACCATGAAAGAGATGGTGGGACAGCTTGAGAAAAATGGTAAGGTGGAACTGGCTTTTTACCATCCGGATGAAGCAGTGGGAACCATGCTAAGGGTGGCTGGTGAGATTGAATTCCTGGATGATGTGGAAGTTAAAAAGAAAGTTTTAGCTGACCGACCCTTTTTAGGTGAGTTCGGTCTCACTGCAGAAGGTCCCGAACTGGTTGTATTCCGGATTTCCAAGGGGGAAGCCCACTTCTGGGACTGGGAGAGTAATTTGAAACCAAAAGAGATTATCGAGTTTGGGGATTAAAGAATTATAAACTTTTTTTAATTTAGTTTCTTTTTTTTAAATTAGAGGTTATTTCTGTTTTTAATAGTTAAAGTATAAATTGTGTTAAATTAAAATTCAAAATTGGTGTGTAAATGCAATCCAATGAAGAAGAACTAGGGAGTAGTCTCGACAATATTTTTAAAATGAGATATCATGGAGCTAGTAACATTCGGGGCATTAGATTTCAGATATTATATTCAGTATTACGTTCTTTTGATCTTTATACAAATAATATTAATTTTATTAGACCTGAAGGGATTGAAGATTTAGATCTTATAGGTTTAAGCTTAGAAAATGAATATATTCAAGTGAAAACATCTATAAATAAATGGAATTGGAGTAAACTCAAAGAGATAATTCCAAATTTTATGGAAGTACTTAAAAAAGAACCAAACTCTAATTTTTCTTTAATAATAGGGGCAGAAGTGGATGGAAATGTTGAAAAATTAATTAATTTAGATTCATTGCCCTCTGGAGAACAAAAACATATTTCAAGAAAAATTAGAAAAATGTCTAAAGATTTAAAATTATCTTTTGAGGAAGTAAATAAACTTTTACAAAAATTAAATATAATACAGACAGATGAAAAAGATATTTTAAACCAAATAAGGTTATTAACTGCTGATAATTTTGATTTGATAGGAGAATCAGTTAATTTTTATATATTAGTTTTAATTGCTAAATTTTTAGAATGGGCTCAAGATCGTAAAATAATTACATTATCAGATCTTAATGAGATTAAATTAAATATTACAGAGAGTATATCAAAAGAAACAGAATTCCAAGAGAAAATAAAAGCTTATGGACAAGGACTGATTGGCAGGATAAATTGGAGTAAAGATGAAAAAGTATCTGATTTTTTTGAAGGTAAAAAAACTCGTCCAGGGCATATTGTGGCTGGAGCTGATTTTAAAAGAGAATTTTGGTTAGATAAAATAAATAAAGCTATTTCTACGGCCAAAATTTGTATTATTAAATCTTCAAGTGGACAAGGTAAGTCTGCTCTTTTATATCGATATGCATATGGCTTTTGGCCTGAGGAAAATATTTTTATTTTGAGATTAGCTGAAAACAGGGAACAAATTGAGCTTGTTCGTAATTATCTTAAATTTAGAACTAGTTTAGGTGTACCTATTCTATTATTGATTGATGACATAGGGTCACATACAAGGTTATCATCATTAATAATCCAAGAATGTGTTTCTTTAGGGATAAATGTTCTGGCAACAATCCGTAATGAAGATTGGTATCGTTTCTTAAAGGAAGGTACTACAAAATATGAGGTTATAGAACCTAAATTAAATTTTGAAGAGGCTAAAGAAATTTATAAAGTTTTTAAATTAGAGGGAAAAGTTAATCAAGAAATTAATTCACCAGAACACGCATATGAAAAAATAGACGAACCTAAATTACTTTTAGAA
This sequence comes from Methanobacterium sp., assembly GCF_016217785.1. Taxonomy (NCBI): domain Archaea; kingdom Methanobacteriati; phylum Methanobacteriota; class Methanobacteria; order Methanobacteriales; family Methanobacteriaceae; genus Methanobacterium; species Methanobacterium sp. The sequence continues at coordinate 254,492 of NZ_JACRGA010000005.1, read as the reverse complement.
TATATTTATTTAATTACTCAAGGTAAAATGCTCAAAGAAAAACTAAGAGATCAGATCAGAGAATTTACAAGGCTTGGAGAAGATCAGTCCAAAATTGAAATATTAAGAAGAAGTTCATTAGCCAATACTTTAGGAACTCCGGTTCGTATTAAGAAATTATTAGATAATATTGAATCAAGAGATGATAAACAAGAGTTATTGAAATCTTTATTAAATGAATATATTGAAATCGAAGGTGAATTAATTAAAGGACATCATTGGGTTCGTTCAGAGCATCTTACCGAAATACTTCACGAATACTATCCAGGATTAGCAGAAACAGGATTAAAAACATTTGATGCTATACAATCTGAAGACATTTCAAAATTTGTTTCAAACGCTCTTTGTAAAGAAGGTTTGAATGAAAAAACATTTTTAAATGGGATTGCAGAAAAGGATTTGAATATTAATTATATTTTATACATTTTAGAAGGTATTTTCGAAGCTGGAGAGCGAAAATTCTTTTTAATAAATGAAAATATTTTTGATGAAGGTTATGATTTTATGGGTTCTCCGGCTATTACCTTTATGCATGTTGAATTTTGTGAATTTACTGACATAGATATCTCATTGAAAAAATTAGGGGATTCTGCAGGTGATAAAGGTCAAAATTTTTACAAACTAAAAGAAATTGCAGAACGTGCTAAAATTGTTCCTCGAGGATTAGATTTATGCAAAGATTTTTTAATACGGATAAATGAAAATATTGATCCTAAACAGTTTAATGATAATTATAAGGAAGTAGGTATATTACTTGATTGGTTTTCATTATGTGAACTTGAAATGGATGTTTGGCCATTTGTTAAAGATGATTTAATTCATTCTAATATTTTTGAAAAATCAATAAATGAATTTAGTTGTTTTGCACAAGGTCTTTACAGATATGAAAAGAATACCTATTGCAATTGGGTTTCAGAAAATCAAGAATCCATAATTGGTTATCTTAAGTTTAATTTAGAATGTATTAAATTAGAAATAAATGAAAATATCCTTTATATGGAGTTTATTCCAGATGATACTGATATTTATGAACAAAAAATGTCTAGGCTTCGAGGTTTAAGATCATCAATTCCTTTTTGCAAAGAGTATCAGTCTAAAGGAAAGTGGACATTACCTTTTGAATTCATACCTCCAGAAGATGATACTATAGCTAATATGTCTAAAGAAAAATTGCCTTTTGAGAGTGATATTAATAAAAATGCAGTTTTAGGCAGAATCCTTGATGAACATTATTTACCCGATAGCTTCTATATATTTGAACAATCATGGTTTATTCTTAGAGAAAATACTCTAAAATTTGTAAAACAATTTTCTAGACAGTTAATAAACTTACTTCTAAGGAAAAAATATAATTTTCAAGAAATTTACCAAAATAATGACTTAATGTCTATATTAGACAATATAGTCAAATATGAGGTCGATCTTCCTCCTCAAGCGTCAAAAGAGATACAAGAGAATTTCAAATTAGCTAAAAAGTGGTCGGGTAGTTTTATAAACTTCTTTAATCAACTTCCAGAATATATAATCTCTGGAGATATTAAAATTGGAAAATTAGTTTTATTAAATTTTCAAGACGTTTTTAAATATTTAAAAGAACTAAAAACTGTTTTTAGACCTATTTTTGATAATTATCCCATATATTTCAATTTTCAATTCTTAAATGAAAATGAAATTAAAGAGTATGAGTTATTATGTGATTTATTGAGCTTATGGATTCTTAGTCCACCAATGTGGCTTAATAATCCATCAATAAACCCGCCTAACGATATAAAGAGATACATAAAAGTAAATAAAGGTGAAAAACGTGATTTATTATTAAAACGTGCTCGTGATGCTCTTGAACCCCTAGAAAATGAAGGTATTAATATTATCCTTCCAAAGGATATTTATTTTGATCCTCCTCTAAGATATTTGTCTTTTGCTTATTCTATCGAAGATTTCGAAATCCTTAATGATGCTTTTGGTATGATAATTGAGAAATTAACTCAAATTATTGATATTGCCGACTTTTTTTGTATAATACCACTATATCATCGAAAATCTATCTATGATGGGGGCTATCAGATAAGTTCTAATCAAATTATGGATATAGTAAAAGGGCGAGTTGAAGATAACATTTGGGCTCTAATGCCCCATAAAATTGATAAAAAATTATTAAGTCATTTAGAAGAATTTAATTTTCAAAATTCACCGTTTTTAAAACTTACGGGAATCATTACAATATTAACAGAGATCCAAATGATTATAGGATGGTTAAATGAAATTAAAGTGCTTAAAGAATCTCAAAATTATGAAATTAAATTATATAATAAGTATATGGCTACTTTGAACAATAAATTAAGTGTTTTAAAAGAAAATACTCTAAATATTAAAAAATTTTTAATAAATGAGTTTAATAATGGAGATAATGATCCTAATAGTGACATTATTTTAAGTTATATTACAAAAATAGAAAATTCATCGTTAGATAATTTATCCAATGAATTGTATATTCCTTTTGATAATTTAATTGAAATTGGAACGGTTATAGAGCAATTGATCTCACAAAATTAATTATTTCTAAATTTAAATTAAATTTCTAAATAATTTTTATTTCGCCATATATAGGATTTTACGAAGTTCAAAAAATATTTAAAAACATTTATAAATTATAAAAACTTAATATTTTTAGGTGAAAATTATGCCAGAAACTCTTAAAAGAGGTCGTCCTAAATCAAAAAATAAAATGGAACAAATTACTATTAAATTACCTCCAAAAATAATAGAGGAGCTAAAAAAATTGTCAGAAAAAACTTATAATCCGGTAAGTTTTCATATTCGTCAAGCAATTGCGGAATATTTAGATAAAAATAAGTAAAAATTTTTATTATTATAATCTATTAAATATTTTCACACCGAAAATAAACATTCACGTTACAATAAACTAATAAAAATTTTTTCTAATTTATAGTTTTTTCAATTTTAGATTTATTTATGTTGTGGATAATCGTCTAAATTAAAATTAAGAGTATTACTTTTGTAAATATTGCCTCGAGGTAGTTCATAATAACCTGAAAGTTGAACTTCACCAGATAAACCTTTAGATCGTAAAAAAGTAGCAATTCTTTCTGCATTAAATTGATATACATCAACAGTCCCCTCTTTAAGCACACAAGGAATTCTCAAAGCACCTATGGGTTCTATGCGAGTAGAAAATACTTCATCAAGCTTGAAACTTCCCTCTTCAATTTTAATTTCATTATTTGCTAATATTTGACGTTTTGTTAATGCTACGGATCTATATCCTGGATTATATGCTACTAATTTAATTATAGTATCTTGTTTTACAGTATCAGATAAAATAGTAACCTCGATAAACCGTCTATTTTGGTAATAAGAGTACGAAACACTTATTATAGAAATTAATAATGCCAATCCTGATATAAATGGGGCAATAAAAGGCATAATATCATTTGAATTCATTTTATATCTCCTTCTTGATTTAAATAATTTATAATCTTATTTTCCAATAAATACTAATTAAATTATTTTTGATAATTGAAGTTTAGGTTAAAGATTATCAAATTTAATTTCTATCTTATTACTAATGAAATAAATCATTAAACAATATTGAAAACATTAACATCTTAGTTTATCTTAAAATAGAATTATAATATTTATTTTTGGATTCTCCAAAACCGCTAAATGATATAAATACTATTAATAAGTGAGTAATAACTGAACAAAATTATATAAAAGTTTTTAGAAAATTATAAGTTATGATAAATAACCAAAATCCTATGGAAGAATTTTTACAGTCTAATGAATATAAAAAATTGCAAAAAAGCTTTAATAAATAGAAACACCTTAGAAAAGGATATTAGATACCGAAAGAACCTAAGTTATTTCATTAGATTAAAAAAAATTAAAACCTTATTCTGTTAAGAATTAATATACATAATAAGACTCATTCATAATAATTGAGATCATTCTATTAACATTATTGTGGTGTTTTAATGGAGCAGGAATTAAGCAAGAATTTAGAAAGATTAGGAAATACAATTAATGAAATAATCACTAATTTACCCAAAGATAATATTTTGAAAATAGGTTATATTCATCATTCTACAAACAAATTCGATTATGATAATCAGTCTTTTGGATGGGAAATGCATAGAATTAAAAAAATAGACGAACATTTCATTGATTTCTTGGTTTTGGAAAAATTTAATGGTTCCAATGAATTTAAAGAAGCTAAAAAAAGTGTTGAGCAGTTTATTAAAAAATATATGGAACTATCAAATATTGTTAAGAATGCTGTTAAAAATAATCTAGATAGTACTTCAATACTTTCTGATTCATTTTTGGATGGTTTTAGAAAAAAAGTTATTGAAATTATTTTAGAGTTAAGCGACAATGATTTAAAATTAAATGATTTAAATAAATTTCAAGAGAATATTAAGGAATTAATCAACATTTCTGTGAAAGAACTGCAGGGAAAACCTCTTAAGTGTCAATTAACTATTAAATTAAATGGCATTATTTTAAAATCTAATAAAATAAATATTAATGATGACTTAGAAATTTTAAAGCCCAGAAAAGAAGATTGTGATATGGAATTTATTGATAATCCCTTTTCTAAATCTCAAATGGTAGCACCATCTGCTATTTTAGTATTTCGAGGTTATGAAGTGCTTAATGGGCATTTACCCATTGAAAATATTATTAGGTATTTTTTAGCTGTTTTTAGACTTTTTAAGAAAGGGAATATCAATTTTATTGGATATAGTTTTAAATCAGATGCTATTTTAAATGAGAATTTTAGGCGTGACTTCCTTTTTTCAGATAATAATTTTTTAAATAATATATCTCAATTATATTATCTACAATCATCGAGTTATGTTCTTGAAAATGAACTTATAGAACCTTTAAAAAATTTTATAAATAGTGATATTGACCTTAATAAGTTGTTTTCTGATGAATTTATGCACTTAAAAATTTCTTATAAACATTTTTCTAATGCTTTAGTTTCTGATTTTAATTCTGAAAAACAGATAGTTGATACTATAATGAGTTTTGAAGCTCTTTTTATGAAAAAAGGAGATAAAGAAGGGGGATCTTATAAAGTTAAAATGACAATTGCCCGGCTCTTTGATTCATTGATAAATAGTGAAGCCAAAGATATAAGAAAAATATTAATGAATAATTATGGTCCTGAGATTGTTTCAGAAAGAATGTATGATGGATTTCGGGTTAGGAATAAATATGCCCATGGCGAAAATATTTCAAAAACGATGCATAACGAATTCTTAGATAAATATGGTGGAATAGATAAACTACTAAATTATTTAATTGATTATCTAAGAATATCCATCATTTTAATGATAATAAATGATAAAAATGATTTTCTGGACTTAATAAGTATTTCATTAATTAAAAATGAAAGCAATAAAGAATTAACTGAATCTTTAAATGATATTAAGCAATATAACTTACTAAACTATTTTGAAGTATAGAATTTGTTATTTCACTGAATGAAAATATGAATTACAAAGAATTATTAAATGATTATTATGGGATTGAATGAAAGATTTATTAAAACTACAGTATTATTTAAAGGAATTGATACATCAGGTAAAAGTCATAATGGAACAGGATTCTTATTTATAGGGCCTCATGCATATAATAAACATAGATTTAGCAGTTTTGTAGTAACTAATAAACATTTAGCTAAAAATTTAAAAAATGCCAGTATCCAGTTTTATTTTGATGCTGCCAGAGCTAAACAAAAGTATGAATTAAATTGTGACATATTCAATTATTTTTGCCATCCCGATGACGAAATCGATATTTGCATATTTTTAATTAAAACAGATATTGCTGTAAATATTCATTTTTTGAATTATAAAACTCAAATTTTAAAAAAAGATGATTTAGAATCAAATAATGTTTCAGAGGGCGATTTAGTATATTGTATTGGTTATCCAGATAGTCTTGAAAAGGTAGATTATGCAAAAGCTAATAATGGAGTGATACACGATATAAAATCATTATATGAAGGCATAAGTAATGACTTTAGTATAGATGCACAAGTATCCCCCGGAAACAGCGGTAGTCCCATAATTTTAGAAGGAACTAATGGCATTAAATCTAAATTAATAGGTATAGTTCATGAATATCAAGCTATTGAAAAAAATAATAAAATTGTTTATACGGGAATAGGGAATGTTCTTCCTATGGATTGTATTTTGGATACTATTCAATTTTACTATGAATATATAGGAAAAGAGTTCTCAAAAGAAATAGAAATACTTAGTAAATTAGCATTGCATGAAAATGTAACTAAATATTTAGAATGGAACGTAGAACATGACAACCAACTTGGGTGGGATAAACTTAAAAAAAATGGTTGTACTCCTACTAAAATCAAAGCTTATGTAAAATATCTAAAAGAAAATAATAATCGATTTTTCAACAATGATAAGCGTGATTTGAAAAGAGTACTTAAATTGTTAAGAAAATTATTAGATTCACCTTTTATTGAACTTGTTGCGCGTGAAAGTGAAATACCAACTTCTAAAAATTTAATATCCAAATATTTAAGCGAAATAGATAGAATCAAAGATCGTTATTAAACTCAAATAATATTGATCCTATACTAAATAAGCCTATTTTATTTTTGTTAAGTCAATTAAAGGTTAATTTTTTAAACATGTGCGATAAATTTAATTTAATGTTTAAGATTTAAGTAATAATTTATTTACTTATGCATTAAATAGTCTTTAGATTGTAGTAAATTATAACGGAGAATTCTAAAGATAGTATTTAATCTATTTTAACAGCCCTTATTTTCTCCCGTTCTTCAGGAGGAACCGGTACCTCAACTGTTGCTGTCCCATAGCAGGGTTTAGTGTAAGGGAGTATTATGGTACCTTTTTCCTCGTTGATACCAATGGGTACTGGGGGTATTCCGATGATACGGGCTCCCACTATTTTTTCCCCAGGATTGACATGGACTACTTCCGGGGCGTTCTTTTCTATGAAACGAGCACAGTCTTTGAACCCGGATCGTGTCATGTGTATCTCGTAGTCTTCTGATTCACGAAGGTAAGTGTCAAGGCAAAACATATCAGGAATCCTCCGGTTTATCAAGTTTATTCATTTTGTTAGGTTCATCCTCTTTATGAGTTTCCATCTTCTTTTCAACTTCGCCGGATTGCTCATCAGAATTTTCCAGTTTCAACAGTGCTCGGTCCAAACGTACCCTGAGGGGTGTGGGGTTGTGGTATGCTCTTGCAGATGCAATATCCGCCTGCGTGTTCTCCCTGACCGTTTTTTCAAAGTTATCCAGTTTTTCCTGGTCACGGTGGAACACCAGTGCCAGGCTCTTGGTATTGAGGATGTGGTAAAATGTTACAAAATAGCTTACTGCAGCATCTTTAGCCACAAATCCTAAAAGAAAATCATAATCACCCGGATTCAATCCATCCAGGCAGGATTCTATGTCTGTCTTGTTTTGTATGTAATATTCCTCAGGGTCAGATACTTCCACCAGTTTCTTGGCTGATGGTGTACTGACCACTGTGACCTGGTATCCCATCCCAGTTAACTTATGAGCAGCATAAATTGTCAGGGGGGTTTGTGAAGGTGATTCAGGACATCCCAATAATATAATGGCTTTTTTCATAGTGTATTCCTCAATTTTCTTGTCAATACTATTTTTTCTTAACCAGTACCACGTGTCCTACCACCAGGGCACTCAACAACAGGAAGGTTAAAAGAGCAGTTCCATTAATGGAACGGTTCATTAAAAACAATCCAAGAGTTCCCTGGGCAATGAAAGCAGTTAATGATCCTATTAGCAGGGCTTCTCTCCCCAGGCAACTTTTGTCCCCATTTTCTCGACGTCTACGGTAGGTGCGGAGTATTCTGAATCCCAGGTACATCACCAGGATGCACCATCCCAGTAAAAATACAAGGAACAGGTAACCAAAGTCAAAAGCCACACCGAAGATACCTGGGAGCATGTAATCAATAACGTCTTTCTTAGTTACCAGTATCCCATAAAATACGGGGAACGGTAAGCCGAATAATGTGATTAATGCCACTGGAAGGGATATGTATCCATCGGAGCCCCCGAGACAGGCATCCCCCCAGAAACAGGATCCTAACTGATGTCCAAGGAGGCTGGTGTTTTTAAGCACCATTTCAATACTGGCTGTGGCATAGGTTTCTATCCTGGAAAGTCGTAGAAGTGGGCTGAGCACACTCATGTCCAGTACCCTTGAGAGTATTTCCAGGGATCCGAAACCAACCAGGGCCGCCACTACCACTAGGGTTATCCTTCTGACTGTAAACATTGATTTCTGGCGGAAAGATTTGGAAATTATGAAGAATCCTATGAAAAGTCCGAATAACCATAGTAAAAGGAAAGACCGGTGCATTAATCCTCCAGCTATGGTTATGAAGAGTATAATCCCTCCCATGTATATTTGAAGACTTCTGGTGTTTATGCCGGACTTTTTCATCATGGGAATGGCCGCCATTATGGTTACCACTGCCAGTAATGCCAGGGGACCGTATGGATGGGTGAATTCTGAGTGAGTGAATCCTGGTATGAAAAGGAAAAGGGCGTCTACTCCAAACATTAAGGCAAATCCTGCCGCTACGATCATGGCCACCAGGAGAACCAGGTTTAAACCCATGGGTGCCAGGTTCAATATGAAGAAAACCATCAGCTGAAGTATAACCGCAATTTCGATGATGTACTGTAGGTGATTCTGAGCAATTAAAGCCATATTATATAATTCCTCCAATTTCAGACTTTATTTACTAAAAGGATAGTTTTTATATTCTTAAAAATTCACAAAAAATCATATCCGGAGTATAAATGTGTTATTTATACCTATGAGTTATGAATTAATTCTAATGGATAAATCTGAATATATTTCCACACAATTTTTAGTAACAACCGTATTAAGTTAGTTTTTATAATTCTCGTTCATTACATTAATTAATAATCTTTAATGTATAATCCGTATTTCTATATACTTATAAGGTATGTATTTAAAAGCTTTTGTGAAGAGATCAGATGATCATAGAAACTAGCACTTTATCATCCCATGGACCCATTATATTCTTTAACAGGAAAAATAACGAGAATTCCATGGTCTTATCAGTTAACAACATTTCAAACACCATTTTTGATAAATTTTAGGCATTAGATGTGAATGTATTGGCATTTCAATAATAAATCTGCACCAATATCTACTTTCATCATAACCATAGTAATACTTTTCCAACTAAAGAACAGCATTAAGTTTAAATACCGGAAAAGATAACTGTATTAGAGGGCTGGTAGCTCAGGTTGGTAGAGCGTCGCCTTGGCATGGCGGAGGCCCCGGGTTCAAATCCCGGCCAGTCCACTAATTAAACACTGATTTTTATTTTGAAATAATATAAATCCGATTTTTTCAATCTGATTTAATTTAGAATATGAATAGTATATGATCTGAATAGTATATGATCGATAATAAAAGTGACACTCTATTTCATATTTCAACAAAATTAAGGATGAAACATCCCACTAAGTTAAAAATGAACGAATGATTGTGAAACAAAAAAATAGTTAGATTAAGATTTATTCTCAAATAATCATTTGATTTCATAAATGATTATTTGTTTTCACCATTTGCAGACTGGTAAATACTGTCAATCATGATTTTAAACAGATCATCAGTTGAAAGTTCCAAATAGTGGTGGTCGTCTTTAAGAAGTTCCCTGGCCATTCCCACTATCTCTTCAGAACGTGTGGATCGTTTCATAAGCCCTTTTTTGATGTAGTAAGAATCCACAGAAAGTAGCTGTCCTGGATAACAGGATATCACCGGAGTTCCCAGAAGAGCGGCTTCACGGTTCATGGTTCCGCCAGCCCCTATAACCAGGTCACAGGCTTTCATAAGGCTGAAAGTGTCCACGGGAGGTTTTATCAGAGTGATCTGGTCATCATTTTCGAATATCTGTTGCTGTTCCCGGAAGCGAGGTATCACCAGAATGTTAGCCTGATCCTCCAGTGCCTCAACAATTGGAGACAGGACAGTTTTCCTACAATCAGCATCCAAATAGGAAGCTAATGCAGGTTCAGGCCTCATAAGTATTGTTTTTTCCTTTTCAAGGTCTAATTTAAGGTCCTGGAATATGTGAGGATTGTACTGAAAGTCCACCAGATGGGTAATCTCTGATGTGCCATTGTAAGGGAGCAGGTGGTCTGGATCGGCACCACAACGAACCACTGCCTCTTTTTCAATCACTTCGGGTAGGACGATCTTATCACAAAGGGGTAATGTGAGTTTGTTGGCAGCTATGGCGTGTTCATTGTCCAGAACATAAACACTGGGGATCTTAAGACCATATGAAACACGGGGAAGTTCAATAGAGTGTTTGGAAACAGCGACGTCGGGTTTTTCCCTGCTTATAATTTGTGAAAGCTCGTAAGCTCTCTGTGTGCTGCGGATGAGCTTTTCCTCCAGACTCACTCCGTGCCATCCCACCAGGTGGTACTCAATCCCGAATAGATCCAGGAGTCTGTGCACATCACCAAAACGGCGGGCGGTTATGAAAACTTCTTCACCCTGATCCTCCAGGTAGCGGATTATACTGTGGAAAAACCGCACGTGGGGGGAGTTAACTATGTCGATCCATACCTTCAACCCATCACCAGCTCACTAATTGATTTTTAGATCCTTAAATTTCTTTTAATTGATATTGTTTTATTGATTTTTATAATCAACCAATATACTAAATCTAATAATTAACTATCGTTTAGATATAGTCAATTATAGACTTTATACTCAAATTATGGACTTTACTCCAATTATAGACTATAATCAGTTATCGTTAATGAAACCATTAATAGCTTCAATAACATCATTAAACCCAGTTCCAGTTTTAAGACTGGTCTTGATAACTTGTACTTCCGGGTTTATCTCCGCAACATCACTGACCATTTTATCGTCATCTGCACCAACTGCATCAGCCAGGTCCACCTTGTTGATAACCACCAGATCAGCATCCTGGAAGATCAGTGGATGTTTTTCCACAGTGTCATCTCCTTCAGTGACACTGATTACCACCATTCGCATGTGACTGCCCAGGTCAAAGTCCACTGGACAGATGAGGTTACCCACATTTTCAATGAACAATACATCAATATCACCCAGGGGCAGGTCATGGAGGGCATGTTCCACCAGGTGCGCATCTAAATGGCATTCTTTACCAGTGTTCAACCCCACCACAGGCACGTTATGGTTTTCAAACCTACCTGCATCGTATTTACTGATAACGTCCCCTGCAATAACACCGATTTTATAGTCCACAGCATCAATTATGGCTTCGATAAGGGATGTTTTTCCGGATCCTATGGCTCCCACAACATCCACTGAAAAAACACGGTCTTTATCCAGTATTCTCTGATTTTTTCGGGCCAGTTTCTTGTTGGCCACCATTATATCGTGTTGAACTTCCACTTCTGCAACTTTATGCATCCTCATCACTCTTCTCTATTTTAATGGTTTTAACATTACATTCTTTTCCAGTTAAGATTTCCACATTCCTTTCCCCACACTCAGGGCACACCACAATGGCCAGATAATGGTCCGAACCATCAGTATTTGCCAGTCCTGTGAATTCACAGCCACGACAATTAATTTCCACTGGAACATCTTCGATAATGATTTCTGCGTTTTCAAGGAGTGTGTCCTCTACTATAACATCTAATAAGAATTTTAACTGCTCAGGATTTAGCATGGTGAGCATTCCCACTTCAATAGTGACTTCCACTACCTCTGTGGCGTTATTTTTCTCTGCAGCATCTAGTACTGTGTCCACTATGGCCTGGGCCATGGATAATTCGTGCATTGGACTACCTCTCTAAGCTTGTATTTAACCTATGTTATGGGAAGCTTATTAATAAAGTTAACAAATAATTAAAAGTGAAAGTAAAAAACTGGCAGCTTCTTCCCATGGCATTAATTGCCCAGGGAGTTGAAATAAGCTATTCGAAATCTTTAGTAATATTTTAATTAATTTATGGTGATTTTAATGATAATAGGAGGATCTTCTTCCCAGAAACTAGCCGCAAACATTGCCCAAGAGATGGGTGATGTACTTTGTCCCCTTGAAAGTCGAAAATTCCCTGATGGAGAACGTTACGTAAGAATTAAAGGAGAAATTGAGGAGGGAGTGGTAGTGGTGCAGTCCACTGGCTACCCCCAGGATGAAAACCTCATGGAACTCTTCCTGATATTGAAAACCATTCGTGACATGGGCATCACTAACATACGCACCGTGATCCCCTATTTTGGTTATGGTAGGCAGGAAAAAAGTTTTAATTATGGTGAAGCTGTCTCTGCAGAGGTGGTTTGCCAGTTAATAGAATTTGCAGGTGCTAGTTCCATCTACAGTATAAATCTTCATGAGCAAAGCATCTGTGACCTTTTCAAAATCCCTGCCTATAATCTGTCAGCCATGCCCGCCATTGCTAATTACGTTAAGGACAATGTGGAAGATCCAGTGATCATAGCACCTGATAAAGGCGCTCTGGGCTTTGCCCAGGAGGTTGCGAGTTTACTTAACTGTCAATGTGATCATCTGGAAAAAATACGGCTATCGCCGGAGAAAGTGGAAACTAAACCCAAAAATCTGGATATTGAGGGTAGAGATGCAGTTATAATCGATGATATTATCAGTACCGGTGGGACCATTGTCAATGCCTGCAGCATCCTGAAAGAACATCAGGCCAGTAGGATTGTGGTGAGCTGTGTGCACCCGGTACTGGTGGGTGATGCCTTGCTTAAGATATTCGCTGCCGGAGCAGACGATGTGGTGGGAACAGACACCCTTAAATCTGAAGTGAGTAATGTTTCTGTGGCAAGTTTAGTGGCGGATGCATTGAAATAAAATTAGATGACCCCTTAAAGGATAAAATTAATGAATAAATACCCCCCATATACTTCTATGAATCCCCTGATTGTACCATACAAGATGAAAAGTTAATGGTGAAAAAAATGACAGATTGGACCCCGGTAATTATAGGGATTGTTTTAACTATTATTATTGGTTTAATTGGCATATTTGTGCCATTTTTAGGTATTTTAGCCCCCATAATTGGTGGTTTTGTTGCAGCGTATATGGCCGGGGGAGACTACAAGGATGGTGCAGTTAACGGTGGGATTGCAGGTGCATTTGGAGGAGCTCTCCTGGGATTCGTTTTATTAGGAGCTTTCACTGCATTTATTGGTGGTCTAGCCCTAGGATTCATAATTGGTCTTATACTGGGAATTATCGGAGGAACAATTGGAATACTGGTTAAAGGCAGATAATGAACTTATCCATGAATTATTTTAAAAAAAAATAGGGTGGAGGGATAAATAAATGGTCAATTGGACAGCAGTGGCTATTGGTTTTGTGGCAACAATTGTACTGGAAACAATTGGAATTCTTTTCCTGTCTTTAGATACCGCAGTTTCTACATTCACAAGCATTTTTGCACCAGTAATTGGGGGTTTTATAGCAGCATACTGGGCTGGTGGAGCCTATAAAGAAGGTGTTGTAAATGGGGGCCTTGCAGGAGGGATGGGTTCTTTAATAGCGGCCATTATCTTCCTCCCAGGGACTATGATGTTTATTGCAGAAAATGCAGTGATTAGCTTTATCACTAGTGGAATACTGGGCATTATAGGTGGTTTAATAGGCATATTAGCCAAAGGAAAAGAAGAAGGAATAAAAGAAATTCCCCCTGAAGAACCTGATACCTGATTCCGGTGTAAACTTACCCCTATTTTGTCCAATTTTTATTTTATATTTATTCATTCATTTTTCTAAATTATTTTCCAGTTTTGTGTGTGGGGGCTTTAAGATACAAGTTTAACAACATATTCCTCAACAGCATATTTATTGAGTACTGGTCTCTTATCCTGCAGGGAATCCAAAACTTATATTATAAAACATAGGTCAAAATAAATATATGGAGGGGTTGTCTTGATGAAACCTATTTTTAAGGACAATATGTGTATGGGGAGTATAAAACAGGAACTTTTCTTTGAAATAACTTTTTTTGGGATTTTTATAAAAAGACATTTACTGAATTTTACACTTCAACTCTATTCAATTACCAATTTTAATTACTTAATATTCATTTTTGCATCTTTTTTCACATCCTTTAAAACAATTTCGCATTCAATTTCTAAATCAAGCATAAGTCATGTTTCATATTCAATACATTCAATGAGGGTTAGTCATGGACTCTGATACCGTTGATAAAGATAAAGTAGATAAAGAGACTCTGGCTTCATTAAAGTTCAAGGCTGAACTGAAATTGCTTCCCATAGTTTTACGTGCTGTGCGGGATGTTGCATGCAGATATGGTCTTGATGAAGCTTCAGTGAGGGATTTAGAACTGGCAACAGAAGAAGCTTGCCATAATGTCATAGAACACGCCTACGAACCCGGTGAAGAGGGTTATTACCAGGTTAAAATTCATCGTGAACCCACATGTTTCCGGATTACGGTGCGAGACCAAGGCATGCCCTTCAATCTCCAGCGCTTAAATGATGAAGAACCCTCGGACATTGGTGTAAAACTAATGCGAGCCTGTACTGATGAAATTAGGAGTAAATATTTAGGGAAAAGAGGGAAAGTAGTGGAACTGGTTAAAAATTTCCCCTTCGAATCTGTCAATAACATTGAAACATCTAACACTAAAAGCCTGTCCAGTGAAGTAGAACTGGCACCTGCATCTGAAAAAGTTATTCTACGTATGATGCGTCCGGATGAAACTGTGTCCCTGGCACGATTGATATACCGGGTTTATGGCTACACTTATCCCCATGAAGATATTTACTATCCTGAAAAATTTGCTTCCCTCATAGAATCAGGACTGGTAACATCCTGTGTAGCGGTCAATGAACAGGATGAAATCATAGGCCATTTGGGAGTTTTCCTAGAAACCCCTGAAGACCATGTGGGAGAATCTGCCCTGGCCGCAGTCGATCCCCGCTATCGGGGAAGAGGACTTTTTCCCCGGATGAAAAAGATGATGATGGAAGAAGTGGTATCAAAAGGCCTTCTCGGCCTTTATAGCCGGGCAGTGACCGTTCATGTGGCATCACAAAAATCTAATGTTAAGATGGGTGCTAAGGAAACTGGTTTTGTACTGGCACACTCCCCTCCCACTGCGATTTTCAAGAAAATGAAAACCGAAATAGCGAATATCCGCCGAACTGTAGCCCTCTTCTATGTGCCTGTGGCTCCGGACAGGGAAGAGACTGTCTTTTTGCCCAACACTCACCGGGAAATCATTAACAAAATCTACAAACACACTGAATTACCCCGAGTTTTCAAACAAGCAGATCCGGCCAAGGTGGATCTGGCCCCTCATTCCCATATTCACTCCCATATCTTACCAGAAATGGCCAGTGCCTTTTTGAGGGTTAAAGAGTTCGGAGTGGACTTTATTGATGAACTGCGACTACAGGTCCAGGATTTGAAAGAGAGAAAAATTGAACTAATAGTGCTGGATCTACCTCTAAAAGACCCGGGTACTGCTATTTTGTGCCCAGAAATTGAGAAAATGAACTTTTTCTTCTGCGGTATCATGCCCGAATATCTGGATGGAGATTCAATTCGCCTGCAGCACCTAAACAATGTAGCCTTTGATCCTGAAAGCGTGGATGTTTACTCAGAATTTGCCCAGGAAATATTCAACTACGTGGTGGGTGAATGGAAGAACCATTATCGTGCAGGATGATTAAAAATTTTAAGTTAATCCTTTAGAAGGTTAAGTTATCCCTTAAAAATAGAGTTACCCTATGAAAATAAGTAATCCCTTAAAAATAGAGTTACCCTATGAAAATAGAGTTATCCTTTGAAAATAGAGTTATCCTATTAAAATATAAAAAAGAAAATAGAAAAAAGTTAATCTTTCTAAAAGAGTATAAACAGTGGTTTAACTATTTATTGGATGGTGTGGAAATGGAAATCACAGAAAAAACAATAAATGATGTGGAAATAGTATTTTTAAATGGTCGGCTGGATGCCTATAATTCCAATCTGGTGGAAAACAAGTTGGATGAGCTTATTGATTCTGGTAAGATAAAGATGGTTGCTGATCTTTCGGGAGTGGAATACATAAGTAGCTCCGGTCTGAGGGTGATGCTTTCATCCCTTAAAAAGTTGAATAAACTGGGAGGTACTCTGAAACTGTCTTCCCTGCAACCCTATGTTATGGAAGTCTTTGAGATTGCTGGTTTTACACAGCTCTTCCAGATTTATGATTCAGAAGATGGGGCTATTGCTAGTTTCTAAACATATTATAGATTGACTGCCAATCTCATAAAAATTGAGTGCCAACCCCATAAAAATTAAAGAATAAGATTTCCATGGACTCCCTGAGCATAAGCCTTTTTACTGATCTGGTGGAGAAAGTCTGTGTCATCGTGGTTATAGCCTACCTCTTAACACGGCTCAAATATTTCACCGAGGTTCTTGATGGTAAATTAACCATCAGAAACCAGTTAATCATGATTTTAATTTTTGGAGGTATATCCATCTATGGATCATATTCCGGAGTTAATATCTTCGGGGCTATTGCCAATGTACGTGATCTAGGTCCAATGGTAGCGGGACTGGTTGGAGGGCCAATTGTTGGCCTCGGGGCAGGGTTGATAGGAGGTTTGCATCGATTAACCATGGGCGGATTCACCTGCATTCCCTGCTCATTATCCACCATCCTGGCAGGACTATTTGCAGGTATCATCTACCTCGCCAACAAAAAACGTTTCATTGGCATCTGGGGGGCAGTTTTGTTCTCCATTTTACTTGAAACCTTCCACATGATACTGGCACTCATACTGGCATCTCCATTTGCCCAGGCCCTGGAAGTGGTTGAAGACTTGTACATTCCCATGATACTGGCCAACGCAGTGGGAATGTTCATTTTTGCCTTTATGATCACCAACCTCATAAAGGAACGGGCCACCAAAAAAGAAAGGGATAAACTCTCAGCTCAACTTGAAAGAAGGAAAAAAGAAATGGAAATAGCTCAACAAATTCAGGAAAGTTTCCTACCCCACACCATACCCTTTATTGAGAATTATGACCTGGCAGCCAGCAGCATACCTGCCCAGGAGGTGGGAGGTGACTTTTATGATTTCATACCCATTTCCAGTGAACAAACCGGACTTACCATTGGAGATGTTTCTGGTAAAGGAATACCCGCAGCCCTTTTCATGGCATTTTCACGTACACTTCTCCGAGCCAAAGCTTGCCGCAACCCAGGGGTGGGTAGAATGATAGAAAGCGTTAATAACTTCATTAACGAAGAACCTCATTCCAACATGTTTGTAACCCTGTTTTACAGTATTCTGGACAGCTCCCAAAACAAACTCACCTTTGTAAATGCAGGGCATAACCCTCCACTACTTTTAAGAAATGAAAATGGGAAAATCATCCGATTAAGTACGGGAGGTGTGGTTTTAGGAGCTATGAAGGGCCTTAAAATGGGGGAGAAAACTATAGATATGTCTCCTCAGGATCTTCTGGTTTTATACACTGATGGGGTTACAGAGGCCATAAACCAACAAGAAGACCAGTTCGGTGAGGAACGACTGATTAAACTCATAAAAGATAATAGGGACATGTCATCTGAGGATCTGAAGAAACTTATTATTGACACTGTTTATGATTTTGCATCTGGCACACCCCAGGCTGATGACATCACCATTATGGTTTTGAGGAGGGTTATGTAAAATGGGTAATGAATTCAAACTCAATGTGAATTCAGATCTGGAGAATTTGACCAGCATAGCTGATTTTATCACTTCAAGTACCCGTGAACTGGGTTTAAGTGAAAAGGGTGTTTTTCAGCTTCAACTGGCAGTGGATGAAGTAGCCTCCAACATCATCCTGCATGGTTACACCCACCAAACTGGCCCCATTCACCTCACCATCTGGAAAGAAAATGATAAGATCATAATCCAGATACAGGACCGGGGCGAACCTTTTAATCCTCTGGAAGCAGATGAACCTGATTTACAAGCACCCCTGGAAGAAAGATCTCCAGGAGGTCTGGGTATTCATTTCCTAAAAACCGTAACGGACAGTGTTCATTATCAGTTTAAAGATGGAAAAAATATTCTTACCCTAATTAAAACTCTGGATTGATTTAGAAACACAACAAAATGCAATTATAATGAAATTTTAATGAATATATTGTAATTTATAATATTAATTTGAATAATATTAATTTTGAAATTTTGTAATTTTGAATGAAAATAAGATGTTTTTTTTGATGGTTTTTTATGGATTTAAATTAAAAAATGGATTTAAATTGTAAAAATATTAATAATATAAAGAATTGTGTGTAAAAAAAGAATTAATGAAATAAGAAGAATTTTGCGAAAATTACATCTTCTTATTTGCAGGTTCCATGTTTATTCTGAGTCCTTTTATTCCCTTTCTCTGTAAAGCACCCACTACTTCTCGGGCGTGTTTTTGGGGAAGTTCCACAAAGGAAAATTTATCCAGAACATCAACACGTCCAATGCTGGTTGAAGAGAGTCCTGATACTTCTCCAATTGCCTTTACTATGTCTTTAGCTTTGACTTTCTGTTTACGACCCACGTTAACGAAGAACCTTACCATTCCTGGCTGTGCCCCAGTGTTTTCATATTTAGAATCAGAAGTTTTGCTGGAATCGTCCTTTTCTCCCACGTAGATCTTCAGAAGGGCAGCAGCAATGTCCACTGAGCTGTAATCCTCTTCCATTAATCTTTCTACAAGGTGAATCTCCCGATCCATTTTCCCTTCATCCATCTCTTTTTTAAGTCTTTCCAGGAACAGGTCCCTTTTGACTTCTTCCACTTCACTGAGGGATGGGATTTTGTGTTGTTCGATTCGGACTTTGGTGTATCGCTGGATATCCCTTAACTGATAGATTTCTTTTCCAGATACAAAGGTAAATGCCTGTCCTGTTTTACCGGCACGGCCGGTTCTGCCTATTCTGTGGACGTAGTATTCATCATTGTTGGGTACATCGTAGTTGAAAACTGCTTCCACATCATCAACATCTATTCCCCTGGCCGCCACATCGGTAGCCACCAGAATTTCTATCTGACCCTTTCGGAACTTGTTCATAACCCTGTCCCGCTGGTTCTGACTCATATCCCCGTGCAGTCCATCAGCGAAGTATCCTCTGGTCTGTAAGTTGCTCACCAGACGGTCAACTCTTCTTTTGGTGTTACAGAATACCAGTGCCAGTTTTAGATTATGCATATCTATAAGACGGGTTAATAAATCCAGTTTCATCTGTTCTTTAACTTCAAAATAGATCTGCTGGATTTCAGGGACAGTGATTTCCTGATGAGCCACCTTGAGCATTTCCGGATTTTTCTGGTACTTTCGAGTTATTCCCAGGATTTGAGGAGACATAGTGGCTGAGAAAAGGAGCATTTGCCTCTCTTGAGGTATCTGTTCCAGTACGAATTCAATATCATCTCTAAAACCCATGTCCAGCATTTCATCGGCCTCATCCAGGATTATCATCTTCACCTGATCCATACGGAGTGTGCGACGGTGGATGTGGTCCATTACCCTTCCAGGAGTCCCAATGATGATTTGAACTCCTCTTTTCAGGGCTTTAATCTGTCTTTCAATAGGTTGACCACCGTAAACTGGTAAAACTGTGGTTTTCTTATATTTTGATAACTTTTTAATCTCTTCTGCCACTTGAATGGCAAGTTCTCTGGTGGGGCAGAGGATAACTGCCTGCACACCTTTACTGGATGGGTCCAGTTTTTCCAAAACAGGTATTCCAAATGCTGCTGTTTTACCTGTTCCGGTTTGTGCCTGACCAATAACGTCTTTCCCATCTAATATTGGAGGTAATGCCAGTGATTGTATGGGTGTTGCTTCTTCAAATCCCATATCTGCAATAGCTCGTTTCATTTCACGGGATAATTTCAAATCTTCAAATAATAAACTTTCCATGGTATCTTCCTTATTCTATCCTTTCTTTAGTAATTTTCCTTGTTATATCAAGTAAAATATTCTATTAAGAAATATTCTAAATTAATTTAACAACTCATGCAAGTAAAATCAGGCTATCTCATTATAACGCTATAAAATTAGTATTTAAAAATAGCCGAAATAATCAAGAACATCCACATTTACTTTTCTGTATATAGATTATGTTGTTATTGTCATTTATAGTAATCTATTTACATATAATTCTAATATTAAATTTATTTAATCTTAAAAACAGTTTAAAAACAATTTATAAAAATAATTTATAAAAAATTTTAAAAGGAGGAATTAATCCCCCCTAAAAAACCAGTTTGATCCTGATTTTTTATTCTCTTAATGGGTTGCAGGTTTTTGCAGGATTCCATGAGGGACCATATCTGTGATCTTCTGCATTTTGTCCATGAGGCTTTTTTTACCCTTACCACTAAGGGTGTGTTCCAGCACCTCACTTAGAGTTTCCACAGGTACAATCTCTATCTTTTCACGGTAGTGCTCTTCTATGAGGACATCTTCCATGTTTGATTTGGGAATTAATACTTTGCGTATTCCTGCTTCTGCTGCAGCTTCGATCTTACCAGTTACTCCACCTACAGGAAGCACATCACCACGAATACTTAGAGATCCGGTTAAAGCTACTGACTGGTCGACTGGTATGTTTTCCAGGGCAGATACAACTGCAGTGGCCACAGATACACTTGCACTGTCTCCTTCCACTCCTTCATAGGACTGAAGGAACTGGATGTGTATATCATAATTGGAGATGTCGGTTCCGGTGTGTTTTTTAACCAGGGCACTGACGTTTTGCACTGCTTCCTTGGCGATTTCTCCCAGTTTTCCTGTGGCTATGATTTTACCTTCATCTTTACTCTGGGCTGGTGCTGCTTCGGCAGCTATGGGCATTATAATACCACTACGGTCACCGATTATAGCAAGACCGTTGACTTTGCCCACTTCACCACCTTCAGATTTGAAGACCCGGTAACGTTTCTTCTGGACAATGTAACGATCGGCGATTTGCTGTTCCAGGGTTCTGGCCAGTTTTTTAGCACTGAGTACGTGTTCCACTGTCACATAATCTGCCTTTTCTCCCTTGGCTATGTCTCCAGCTGCCCTTACCAGACCACCAAGATCCCTTAGTCGAAGAGTTAGTGAGTCTTTTTTACCAGCACGACGCTGGGCTTCATGAATTATCTCAGCAACGGCTTCTTTACTGAAGTGAGGGATACGTCCGTCTTTTTTAACTTCCTGGGCAACAAATTGAACCAATTTATCCCTGTTTTCGTCATTGTCTTTCATGGAGTCCTTCATGAACACTTCATAACCGTAACCCCTTATCCTGCTTCTGAGTGCAGGGTGCATTCCTTCCAGGACATGCAAGTTTCCAGAGGCTACCAGTACAAAGTCACAGGGAACTTCCTGAGAACGGACCATAGCACCGCTGCTGGTCTCACTCTGACCCGTAATCTGGTATTTCTTCTCTTGCATTGCGGTTAATAGTTCCTGCTGGGTTTTCATCTGCAAAGACCCTATTTCGTCAACGTAAAGCACTCCCTTATTAGCCTTGTGTATCATACCTGCTTCCACTCGTTCGTGGGCAGGAGTTCCCAGTCCTCCAGACTGGTAGGGGTCGTGTCTAACGTCTCCTAAAAGGGCTCCGGCATGGGCTCCGGTGGCATCCACAAAAGGAGCCATGTTTCTTTTGTTATTATTTATAAGAAGTTTGGGCACCATCACCGTACTGCGGGGTTTCATCTGCTGCAGGGCAAGGAAGACTATACCTGCGGCGATGATTGCTGCCAGGAACTGCTGCATCACAAAACCAATAACCAGGATCAGGCTGATTATGGCGATCATGAACATGTTTTTACGTTCTTCCTGTCCTTTGGCCTTGACCTTGTAATTGGTCACCACATTTTTTCCTTCACCGGCAGGCATTACACCTATCAGGGGGTTGTGGTTGTCTTCCATGTTGGGATATACTAATATGTCCTGAAGTTCTTCAGGAGGTAATAGTTCAGCCATTCCTTTAGCAAGCATGGATTTTCCAACACCAGGTTCTCCGATTAAAAGAACGTTACGGCGCTGTTTTGCTGCCTTTTTAACTGTTTCTACGGCCTCTTTCTGGCCAATGATCTGATCTATGATTCTATCAGGGACCTCTATGTCTCCTGAAGTTTTGTAACTGCTAAGTTTAGGGGTTTCATCGGGAGAAACCTCAGAATCTGGGTTATAATTTGCCATAGGCTTTTGTAACCTCCATAATTTTAGATTTATAAAAAATCAACCTGTTTTTATAATAGTATATACTCTAATGAATATAGTAAAACTTATATAAGAACATTTGCTTTGGGTGCATTAAATCTGATCTTTTCATTGTAATTAAAAGTTTCTAATATAAGAGTTACCTAATTAAACTAAAAGAGTTAGTGAAAATTAGTTGCATCACCAGTTAAATAGATCACTTGAATTCTAAAGTATTTTACATCTAAATCTAAAGTATTTACAAATTATGATCACTGTAATATGATAAAAATTGATCACTGCGATATGAAATAGAAATAGAATTAAATAAATGAAATTTCCACTAGGTATACTTAAAATAACCTAAATGGGAACTAAATGGGAAAAAGTGATAGAAAATGGCATCCTCAGATAAAACTAAATGCATAATGGTTCAGGGAACTGCTTCAAATGCAGGGAAAAGTGTGGTGGTGGCTGCACTCTGTCGAATGTTCTCCCAGAGAGGATACCGCGTTAGTCCATTCAAATCCCAGAATATGTCCCTGAATTCATTCACCACCCAGGAAAATAGGGAAATAGCCATGGCACAAGTGCTGCAGGCTGAAGCTGCCGGAGTAGAACCCCACCACCATATGAATCCAGTTCTACTTAAACCCAAAGAGGATTTCACATCCCAGGTTATTGTACATGGCAAACCGGCTGGAGACATGAACTTCTACCACTACCAGCATAACTTCCGAGAACAGGCCCTGCGAGCTATCAAGGAGTCTTTGGATGCTCTCTCAAATGATTACGATATAATCGTTATGGAAGGGGCTGGTTCACCTGCAGAGATAAACATGCTGGACGTGGATCTGGCTAACATGCAGATCGCCCGCCTGGCTGATGCTGACGTGATTTTAGTAGCAGATATCGATAAAGGAGGGGTATTCGCATCTATAGCTGGAACATTCCAGCTGTTACCCCCTGAGGACCGTCAAAGGATCAAAGGTATCATCATAAACAAGTTCAGGGGTAACCTTGATATTTTAATGCCCGGAATCCGGCAGATCGAAGATATCGTGGGTGTTCCTGTGCTGGGAGTGTTACCCTACGATCCCGGGCTTAAACTTCCTGAAGAAGATTCAGCATCCCTATCAGAACGTAAGTACCGTAGCAGTGGGAGAATTACAGTGGGAGTAATACGGCTGCCAAGGATTTCCAACTTCACGGATATTGATCCCCTGGAATATGAGCCCGAAGTGGGTGTGAAACTTATTGAGATTGGAGAAGAACTAGGTAATGTGGATGCTTTGATTATTCCAGGAACACGTAACAGCATCAGCGACATGGTGGCCCTAAGTAAAGCTGGCCTTGCCGATGAAATCAGCGATTTGTCCAGTGAAATACCTGTTTTCGGTATTTGCGGAGGATACCAGATGCTGGGAACAAAAATCATTGACAAATCCCTTAAAGAATCCAACATTGGCAGTGTGGAGGGTATGGGAATTCTGGATGTTAAAACCAACTTTGGAGAAGTTGAAAAAATAATCAGACAAAGCCAGGGTACTTTAGTTGGCAATGGAATTTTCAGTGCATCTAAAGGCGAAATACTGCATGGATACGAACTCCATGAAGGGGTTTCCCTCCTGGGAAAATCCAAACCTCTTATTAGGGTTCTGCAGGGTTGCGGTAACTATCCTCAATCTGGTTTTGACGGTGCCCAGGATGGTTTAACTGCCGGGACATATTTCCATGGAATTTTCCATAATTTCCGTTTCCGCAGATCATTCACCGATTACCTGAGGGAAGTTAAAGGTCTTGAATCCCTAGGTTACCAGGAGGACCATTTCCAGGAGCTGAAAAAATTCTCAATCCAACGTTTATCCAACCTGGTTGAAGATAATCTGGATATGGACCTACTCCAGAAGGTGCTACGTTACGATATTTAAATTAGTTTACTCCTTTTTACTCCTTTTTTTCTTTATGGGAAACCTTTAATCTTGGATTTTTTTAAATAAAAAGTAATTCAAATGAGTATCGAGTACGAAAAATATAATTGGCTAATTTTAGTTGAAATCAAGATAACCAACTGAAATCAAAATTATAATCTGCAAAAATGATTATAATTAGAATTAGTTAATTTTAGAATAATAACGAGTTGTAGAATACTGTTAAAGATATTAAAAAGTCTTAAAATAGATTGGATAAAATGGGATCCATGTTTAGGATCCATGTTCGACTATGCGGGTAATTTTAAACAGCTAATTTAAACAAAAATAGAGGTAACTTTCTTCACTGACCTGGTTTTCACCAGTACTGATATTTTTTCATTTTTTTCCAGAACCCAATCATCTCGAGGTATGTACATCTCACCGTTTTGATGGATGGCTGCAATAATATAATCATCAGTAGGGCTCAGATCACCCACTCTTTTCCCTACAATCCTGGAATTCTCAATACTTATGTCCAGAAGCTCTGCATTTCCCTTACCCACCACAATTAAATCCGCGATCTTGGGACGGTTAATCAGTTTTTCCAGGTACCCTGCAGCAGTGAGTTCCGGGCTGATGACATGGTTTATGCCCACTTTTTTAAATGCCTCTTCATGATCAGGATTACTTACCCTGGCAATGATCTTGGGAACTTTGTATTCCTTAACCAGTATGCAGGAAAGCAGGTTCGCCTCATCATGACCTGTTGCAGCCACGAAAACATCGGCATCAGCGATACTGGCATCTTCAAGGATTTTTATATCGGTCCCATTTCCACAGATGACCAGAGCATCTAATTCTGCTGCTGCATTCCCACATAATCCACTGTTACTCTCAATGAGAGCTACATCATTCCCCGATGCCACCAGGTAACTAGCCAGGGTTAAACCAACCCTTCCGCCGCCCATTATAACTACATACATATTAACACCAATTACAATCCAATCATTGAACAATAAGGTTATAAAAATGATTTTTTATAGATTTTATTACATATTTTTCAAGTTTTTGAGGATTTTTTATGAGGATTTTCATTATATTCCTGATTTCATGATTAAATTAATTTAGAGTTACAGAACTATCAATTTATTCTATGAACTAAATCTAAACTATTATTAAACATTTTAAGCCACAACAGGACTTATAAGAGACACTCCTAATTCAATTTGTATTGATAGAAATAACTACAATATAAAGATTACGGCAGAGGAATAATTAAACTCAATGAATAAAGATCTATCTAAAAGAAGTTATAGCTATTTAATTCTCTTTAAAACGATTAATAGTTTTGTTTTATGCTTTTTAGTAAATGATGAAATTTAAATTTAATGAGGGTATGTAATTAAGATGAGTAATGTGCTCAGAGATTTATATGTGCTGAGAATTAGGGTAATCTGAGATTATAATGTTGTTATAGGCTTGTTAAAAAATAGGAGTGATGAAAAATCACTTTATCACTAAAACAGGGCATCTGGCAGATCGCACCACTCTTTCTGTGACACTTCCGGGGTATAATCGGTTTAATCCATGTTTACCAGAAGCTCCCATAACCACCAGATCGATTCCTTCTTCTTCAATGGTTTTTAATATTTCATCAGCAGGTTTACCCTTTTTAATCAGGGAAATAACCTGAACATTTTTACATTTACCATCACATTGGTTTTCTTCAAGCTTTCTTGAAAATTTTCCAACTGCCATGTTCCCTTCTGCCTTGAATTGTTCTTCCAAACTTAATTCTAGATCTTGTTGAGGTATGGATCTTAGATAAGAAGTGTCAATTACATTTAAGATGATTATCTGTGAAAAACTTTTATCAGCAATCCATATAGCATGTTCTCCAGCTCTTTCAGAATATTCTGAGCCATCAGTGGGTAGTAATATTTTTTTATACAGTCTCATCCCTCCATGTTTACTATTGTAATCTTAAGAATTAATATTTAACCCTGATTAGCCTTAAAAATTTTAATAAAAATAGATTTTGTAAAATTAATTTAACATCACCCCAGTGAGATCACTTGGACACGGATAAAAATTGGTTATACAGTTTACAGGACTCTAATTATTTTACAGGACTCTAATTCAATAAATCCACAAATCAAACAAAACTACAATAAGTCTTAATACTGAAAATAACTCTTAATACAGAAACAGTAACTCATTAAATCTAAACAAATAATTTTTACATATTTTTATACCACAAATCAGTGCCTTATTTAATATAAAAATATTATAATGCATTAAATATAAAAAAAATAATTAAAAAGAAATATTAGTAAAAAAATGTTCTTAATTATCATTTTTTTAAGTTATTACCCGAATTTAGATCATTTTAACGGATAATTTTTTATTTCTACAGATTATTTGGTTAATATAAGTTGTATAATCTAAATTATGATATTTTAGGTGTTATAAAAAAGTTTAATTGTAATTAAACCATTGAATATACGGTTAAAAGGTATTTTCAGTCAAATCTGACCCTATCATAATCTTTCTCTGAGTTAATACCCACTAAAAACTTCAATAAAATACAATGGAAAACCTAAAGATATAAATAAGATGAACGGAAAAATCAGGGTATGCGGCGTTAGTCCAGCCTGGTTAAGACACTGGCCTGCCACGCCAGCGACCCGGGTTCAAATCCCGGACGCCGCATTGCGGTTGTAGTCTAGTCTGGTTAGGACTTGGGCCTTCCAAGCCTACGACCCGGGTTCAAATCCCGGCAGCCGCACTTTTTCCTTATTTTACGATGGTTATCCCCCTAAGAACATCAACCTTTTACTTCAAGACATTATTTTTTCAAAAAATTTTCACCTAATTTATATTTATACAACTAAATTTTCACTTAAATTTTCACCCTTACTCACAAATTAATTTACACTTAACCCCATGATTTGCATCCACTATAAGAATTTCCCTAGAAATCCAAGAAAAATAAATCCATATGTAAACCAGAATCTAAATGTAAACTAGAGTTATATTATTGGAGTAAATTTGAGATTAGGTGATAAATAAGTTTTTTAGGTTTTAAAACCAAAATATCGATTTAAAATATCCATTTTTTATTAATATCTTATTTTAAATCACTTTCGGATGATAATCCTGGAAATCCATAAGTTTTTCATTAAATAAGGTGTAAATGTGAAAAAGCTTAAAATGTAAAAAATGAGTAAAAATGAAAAAAGGAATTAATTGGAAAAAGGAAGTTGGGAAATACTCAGAAAGGTACTAAAAGTTCTGCAGCTACCATTCTGCAGATATCTGTTTTGGTGATTACTCCCACTGGTTTATCCTTATCCAGCACCAATAAACCAGATATATCTGCCCTTAACATTAGGTTAGCAGCATCTTCTATTCCATCCTCTGCAGAAATGGTGATGACTTCTTTGGACATTATATCCGTGATTTGAAGTGAAACTGCATCTTTGGCCGACGGTTTGATGGTTCCCAAAACTCCAATAAGATCGGAATAAGAAACCACCCCCAAAGGTTCACCGTCCTCATCCATAACAAAAAGCCTTCGCACCCCTTCTTTGTACATCTTTTGAAAAGCCTCTGGTGGACGAGTACTGGAAGTGATGGTTATAACATCTTGGTTCATTGCCTCTTTAACTTTCATTTTCTCACCCTTATTAGAACAACATACAAAATGGATCATGATTAACTCAAGTTACATTTTAACTCAAGTTATTAGTATACCTCACATTATTAGTAAAGTTTAGTATGGATAAGTAAAACTATTTCATACTAATTTTATTTTTAAAAGAAAATATTATTTAATTATGAGGGACCACCAAGAAATTATGAGGGACCCACTTAGAAAAACCTTAAATTAACATAAAATTTCCGCAAATTCCAGTGGATTTTTAATTAGTATGCAAATTTAGTATGAACTAGTTTTGGAAATTTTCTTTTCAATTCAGCTGAATCAAAGTTTAATTTTGATATAAGTGCAATTTAAAAAAATTAAAGGCATAATAAGTAAATTTATCAATTTTGTATAAAATTAACACTCTTAAAATATTAAAATAATCTTAAAACCTGTTAATTAGGGCCCAATACGGGATGATCATGAAAACAGTTGATTGTGGTATGAAGTTATTAAGATATGCTAAGGTTTATATATCAAGATTTTTATATTAAACAAAAAAATGTTCATGTCTCACTATTAAAAATTGTTGACTATGAACAATATTTGAAGTATTCTGCAACATTTAAATACCATAAAACTGTAATATAATATTAAACAATTCCGGAGGGAACAAATATGATGAGAATAAGCATGTCGTTACCCAAAAAGTTGTTAAATGAGTTCGACGAAGTATTAAAAGACAGAGGATACCAATCCCGATCTAAAGGTATCAGAGACGCATTAAAAGACTATATTGTCCGTTACCAGTGGATGAAAGAGATGGAAGGCGACCGTATAGGAATTATTGCTGTTATCTACGACCATCACTACACTGGAGTAATGGAAGACCTCACTGACATCCAGCACGACTTCCGAGAATATATCAACGCTGTTATGCACGTGCACATGACTGAAAAACACTGCCTGGAAGTAGTAGTCGTTAAAGGAGACGTTAAATACATCCGTGACCTCACCGAAAAGATCATGAGGCTCAAAGGAGTAGAACACGTTAAATTAACCAGCACCGCCAGCGGACAAAATTAGACAAAAAAAATAATACATTTCCTACACAAGATAAACAGGATGAAAATTACATCCTATCAACAAAACTTGCTCTCAGATATCGAACGTCTGACAGCATTTTACGAAGTAATAACTGAAAAATCCAAGGGCATCATATATGATTTAGGGACCGGTTCAGGAGTACTAAGCTCCTGGGCGGCCCCACTATCCCGTTTCGTATACGCCGTAGAAAAAGATCCTTTTACAGCCCAAATCGCCCAGAAGAATCTTAGACTATTTAAAAACGTTTCCCTAATGGTAAGCGATGCAAAAACAATTTTTTTTCCTGAAAAGGCAGATATTATAATCTGTGAAATGATGGACACTGCTCTAATTGATGAAGACCAGGTTCCAGTACTTAATTCTGTGCAAAAATATCTGAAAAAAGATGGAGATATCATTCCCTGTGGGGTTTTTAATGGAGTGGAAGCTGTGGATGCGAACATTGCCCACCTCTGTTACCATGAAGGAGTAACTCCACAGCATCAATTAATGAGCAAACTTATCATATATGATAAAATTGATTTTAAAAAATATATCAACCCTAAAATTCATTACAGCATCCCCATTCCCATTAACAATAAAGGAACAGTTTCAGGGGTTAAAATTACAACATTCACCCTTCTAACCCCTAATTTTATCTGTGGACCAACACCAATGCTAAATCCACCTCTTCTCGTCCCAACAAACAAGTTGGATGTGGAAAAGGGAGATGAAATTATTTTAAAATTAAAATATTCCATGGGGGGTGGTTTAGATACTCTTAGAGCCTCAATTGAACCAGTTTCTTAAAAATTCAGAGAAAATAGTGATACTGGGAATCGGGAATGAAATGAGGGGCGATGATGGTCTGGGATCTATTCTGGCCCAAAAATTATCCATACTTGAAAATGAAAATATCACTGTTTTTGATGGGAAAACCGTACCTGAAAATTTCACTGGTGCCATAAAAAGAGAAACCCCCAGCCATCTCATCCTCTTAGATGCCGTGGAAATGAATGAAACACCGGGCCATATAAGGTTAGTATCCAAGGAAGAAATTGCAAACTACAGCATATCCACCCATGCCATGCCATTATCGTTCCTCATCAAATATCTAGAATCAACCACCCCTACTAAGATTATGTTACTGGGAATACAACCCAAAAATATGGATTTAATTTATGAAACATCTCCTGAAGTCCAGGAAAGTCTAAATTACGTTTTAAAGTTATTCAATCATCTACTAAAAACATTTTAAAATCCTAATAATGATTAAGATGATTAAAGCAAAATGACATCAGGACCATACACAAAAATACTATTTTTAAGAATTAAAGGATTCAAATCAATTATTTCGGCCTTAATGTTGCATAAAGGTAAAAGAATCTCCTAATATCCATTTTCACCAGAGATATGGGGAATAAAAAAGTTATCATTAAAACAGAAGTTTAATTTATTATAACCTGGAAATCATAACACTGGAATTAGTAAACAATTTTTACTGTATGATTCCCTAAATTTACTGTATGATTCGCTAAAATCAATGAATTTAGATAAATCTATTTTACATCAATTAGGATAATAAAACTAAAAAATAGGCCATGAATATGAAATTAATGTTTATTGGGGCTCGTCTGTTTGATGATGTGGCCCTGTACACCAAAAATAATGGAATAAGTACTGTTCTCACTGAATCAAACCCTGAATCACCAAATCTGAGTTTGGCTGATTCCCATTACATTGTCCCCCGTGGGATGGAACATCCTAAAGAAATCGCCATTAAAGAAGATGTTGATGGAGTAGTCCCCCTTATAGGGATTGACGGCCCCCTTTTTGATGTGGCATTGCTTAAGGAAGAATTGGAAAGAGATTATGGTTTGCCAGTGGTAGCATCACCCCCTGATGCCGTTTCAATCTCAGGGGATAAAGTTAAAACCAAAAAATTCCTGGTGGAAAATAATATAAGAACCCCAGAATACAATTTAATCAATTCTGGTCAGGGACAGGAGTTAAATGAATTTCCTTTGGTTCTTAAACAGGCCCAGGGACAGGGTGGTAAAGATATTAAAATTGCATTATCCCCCGATGATGTGCAAGCTTACCTGGAACAATATGATAGTGCCCTGGCTGAACGATTTCTAGATGGAATTGAAATATCCATTGAAATTTTAAGATGGAATGGGCAATCTGTTCCCCTGGTTCCAGTTTATAAAGGTAGAACAACCCTTGACTGCATCCATCCCTTACATAAAATAAAAAAAGCACCACTTAATGTGGAAAATATCGATACCCATGAACTCAATCATACCATTAGGATGATTACCAGAGATATAGGGGAACTTATGGGTGTTGAGGGCACATCAGACCTGGATCTAATATTAAACCAGGCAGATAATGAAACATTCGTGCTGGAGATAAACACCAGACCCAGTGGGACCCGTTACCTAACCGCAGCATCATGTGGCATAAACCCATTGCAGGAAATGGTGGATATGGCCACTGGCTCCTGGAGTGCTGATCAGGTGGTTAAACAGAGAAAAGAGTATTTTGCCCTGGAAATACCAGTGGGGGACTATCCAAGTGATCGTAACAGTTACCAGTTCCGGGAATTTCAGGGAGAAAATAGCTGGATAATTCACGGTCCTAAAAACCATCAGCGAATAACAATTCGGGGCAAAGACGAAAGCAATGCATTTAAAACTGCGGGAAAACTTAATTTGAATTTGGAAAAAATCCAATGAATAACAAATATTATTCAAAAATTAAGTAATATAATATGGGTTATCTGATAAGTTTATAACCTAAATTTAAGTTACTTTATTTCAATTAACTTCAAAAAATGGAACTTTAAATGAACTTTAAATACTAATCCATGAAATATAGGGCTTAAATACTAAATTTCTTGAAATATAGGGCTTAAATACTAATCCATGAAATAGTTATAATAAATAGACTGCTTAAAATAAAGTAATCTTTAAAAAGAGATATTCACATATATTACAATTTAATCTATATCAATTACAAATTGGACTATGCATTTAGATTATACTATGAATATTTAGAGTATTCATTTCAGAGAAGTATTTAATTCATTGAAATTTTCATGAGAATAATTTAGTTTATTGAAATTTCCGGGTATTTATTTCATTATTTACAGGTGGTACATTGAGCAATACAGAGACACTGATTTTAGCATTTATTCTAACATTTTTAGCTACGATATTCTTCACTTACTTCGTCCGTAAGATATTGAAGGATGCTGATGTGACTGACAGTCCCATAGTAACCGAACACAAACATAAAACTGGCACCCCCACCATGGGGGGCCTGGCCATGCTCCTGGGCGCAGCACTGGCTGCAGCATTCTATTTTAATGAAAAAAATCTGGTCCTCACCGTTCTGATCATGTTAAGCGCGGGTTTAGTTGGGCTGCTTGATGATCTTTTAGGATTGAAGATCAAAGAAGTGCAGAAAGTGGCACGTAACATCACCTCCAAACCTATAACTATTGGGCGTTTGACCCTTAAACCCGGAGAAGAAGCTAGAGTTGCAACAGAAAAGGCCAGAAGTGATCTTCCTGATTTATTAAATGATGGAAAAGTCGAGATAACCGGGAAAACACCTATCAAAACTGAAGGAAAAGAAAGAGATAAAATAATAGCCCAGATCATTATCGGAATTTTCCTGGCAGCTACTGGCGCAGTTAGCAGCGCAGTTTTAGGATTTGAAGCAGGAATTTTTATCATACCCGTGGTGATCTTTGGTATTATCGGTTCTATTAACTCAGTGAATCTTATTGATGGAATGGATGGATTGGCTGCAGGTATCTTAACCATTGCATCTGCTTCATGTGCCATTTTCTCAATGATCACCGGAAACCCCACTGCAGCAGTTCCTTTTGCAATTTTAACTGGAGTTTCAGCTGGTTTTTTGGTTTTCAACCGTTATCCTGCAAGTATAATCATGGGAGATACAGGTTCCTTTGCACTGGGAGCCGGATACATCACTGCCGGTTTTCTGGGAGATGTAATCTACTTTGCAGTTATTGCCCTTACCATACCAATCATTTCCGTAATTGTCAGCCTTATGCACCGGGCACATATCATAAAATTACCAGTTGAACCATTACATCACACCTTACATTACAAGGGACTCTCTGAGAAAAAGATAATAATCCTTTACTGGTTAATTACCCTGATAATTTGTGTAACTGCCATCGCCACCTACCAGTTTATACTTTAGTCTTTAATATCCATAAGCGGTTTTAATAGTAGTTTCATGGAAATAATTAAGACTAGTATAAAAAAATAACAAAAAAAATCGAAATTCTGAGAATTAAATCTTTTGGAATAATTCAGGGACAGGAAATATACAATGAAAGAACTTACCACCGCAGACCTGGCTAAAAAATGCCAGGGAGAGTTAATTGGTAATAACCGGATCACAAGCGGCATATTCAATATTTTAAAGGATGCTGGAAAAGGTGATGCGGTAATAAGGCACTGGATTGATGAAACTGGTGTGGAAATAGCCTCACGTAAGAGTGCTTCCTGTGTGATAACCCAGGATGCCCGTGGAAACGCCATTGAAATAGCCAAAAAACTTGATTTTCCAATTATTTTAACTGGAAAAATCGAATTGATTAATGCCTTCGCCATCAGCTGGGCTCTTAATACGTACACCCCAGATTCTCTTAGAATAGTGGTAACCGGGACCAATGGGAAATCCACTACCACCCACATGATACACACCATTCTTACTGAAGCAGGATACACTGCTCACACCAACACTGATTCCGAATCAGAGTTTAACACCCTGATAGACCCCATGGTAGCCAAACAGATTGCCGAGTTTGAGGGAAACATTGATGCCGTTGTTCTGGAGGTTTCAGAGGTTCAGGGATGGGATGACCGGACCATGGCGGACCATGCCCATCTCATGACCCGTGCCGTCCAACCACAAGT
This sequence comes from Methanobacterium sp., assembly GCF_016217785.1. Lineage (NCBI taxonomy): Archaea > Methanobacteriati > Methanobacteriota > Methanobacteria > Methanobacteriales > Methanobacteriaceae > Methanobacterium > Methanobacterium sp. The sequence goes on along the minus strand of NZ_JACRGA010000005.1, from coordinate 220,545 downwards.
AGTGGTTCTCACCAACGTTGCCATGGATCATATAGGCCTGGTGAATTCGCTGGAAGAAGCATCGAAAGAAATCTCAGGCACATTAAACGGATTCAAAGGAGATTATGTTGTTTTAAACCATGATGATCCATTGATACGTGATATGCAGAGTATGGTCCCCCCTGATTCAGAAGTGATATTCTATGGCTCCGGAACCGATGTCGAATTCAGGAATGAGGGAATAGTTCATGAAGGAAAATTACTCATCCCCCTGGAAGATCTCCCATTTAAGAGTCCTCATTTCATTCAGAACACCCTTGCAGCAGTGAGCACGGCTCTTGCTCTTAAGATTAATCCAGAAATCATCCGGAGCGCTGTTAAATCATACCAACCATTAAAAAGAAGATTCGCTGTACTGGGAACTGAACCTCTCATCATTGATGACTTCGCCCACAATCCAGAGGGTATCAAAGCCACCATAAAAAGTGCTGCCGATTCAGCATCAGGAAAGTTTCATCTGGTTTGTGCCATCAGAGGTTCCAGAGGAAACTCCCTTAACAAATTAAATGCCCAAGCTGTTGCTGATTCCATAAAAAAGATTAATTATAACTTAATATTGACCAGCAGCCAGGATGTGGTGGATGATGCTAACTGGGTTAAACCCTCTGAGAAAAAGGTATTTATAGAGGTACTGCAAAAGGAAGAAATCAATTACACCTATTATGAAACTCTGGTGGATGCATTAAAAAAGGCTTTAAAATCAGCCCATAAGAATGAAACCATACTTCTAATCGGTGCTCAAGGTATGGACCCTGCATCAGATGTTTTAAAAAATATAGCTTCTGAATAAATCCTTGGTCTTAATATTTTCACTTTGGGTTAACCAAAAAATTAGTATTTTAATGTTTTTATTTCAATCTTAAGCCTAAGTAATTATCTTGATCATTATAATTAATTAATTTCAAAATTTAATCGTGATCTTTAAATCATTGCAATATCGCTCTCAAAAAAAAGTAATAGTTGCTATTCATCCTTATTAATAAATTATTTATAAATGAATTTATTAAGGTCAAATAATAAAAATAGCCTTGATAAATTCCTATAAAACTGTAAATCAAATATCATTAACGGAATAATCCAAATTAACCTGTTGAATTATTCTTAGTGTTAATCCAGATACAATATTAACACAATCACATACTAAAAAATTACAAATATTTTATTCCAAAGATATGATTACCACTTTAATCAACATATAAGATAATAAGAAGTATTAACTGGTACGTAAAAAGAAATTATAGAAACAAGTCGGTGTTAAAATAAAATGAGTACTGATATGGACAAGCATTCATCTGAGGTGGAGAAAATTCCTCAAAAAAGAATGGAAACCTACGGAGTCATCGGTGTCTGTGGGATTGTGGGGAACCTGGTTGCCAGAGTCCTGATGGATCATGGTTATCAGGTAATATGCACCGACATCCATAATTCAAATAATTGCCCATTCCTTTATACTTTAACGGATTATAACACCCAAATTTACCTGAATGAACATCCTGAATCGTTTTTTAATTCATCTGATTATATAATCCCCCCTCCCAGCCTCAAGAGAACTTCGAAGTTGTTCCGAAAGATAGAAGACAGCCCCGCCCAACTGATGGAAGTGGATGATCTTCTAGAGCAAATTACCCCTGATAAACCAGTGATCTGTATCACAGGAACCAATGGTAAAACCACTACCACCACTCTCCTGAAGCATTTCTGCTACAATGCAGGATTTAAACCCACAGAACACGGATTCATGACTCTTCAAGGGAATATTGACTACATCCCACCATTACAGTGCAGATTGGATGGAGATATTGCTGTGGTGGAAACTGGTACGGAAGGAAATAAGGGAGATTTGAAGTTCATACTGGACCGTTGTCATCCTTCCTGTGGTGTTATTACCAACATTAACCCGGATCACCTGAACAATGGGCGTGATTTCATGTATTACAGCCTCATAAAGGGCGAACTCCTGGAAGAACTCCGGGGGAAAACTGTGGTGATTAATGGAGATGATCCAGTCATAGGAGGACTCATTTCGAAGGTGGATTATCAGGGGAAAGTAGTAACTTTTGGAGTTGAACATGCCCCCCAGGGTGAAAGTAAGAAAGAATGCTGGTGTGGAAGAGAGATCACCCTTATGGAAACGTTATCAGGAGTAGGCTATTATGACTGCCAGTGTGGTTTGAAACGTCACTTCCCTGATTATCTGGCTACAAATATCAAAAACAACAGTTTTATCCTGGAAACTTCCCACCAAAAGATTGAAATGGAAATGAGCATCCCCGGACTGCACAATGTTTACAATGCCCTAGGAGCCATTGCCGTTGCCCATGAATTATTAAAAATACCTCTGGAAGAAATTAAAAAATATCTTAAAACATTTAAAGGAGTTCCAGGACGTTTAGAATACATTTATAAGGGTAAAAATCTGGATTTGATTGTAGATTATGCCCATAATCCTTCTGGAGTTGAAACAGTACTCAGAGAACTTAATAAAACCTATGATAAATTAGCAGTAGTCATAACCATCTCATCTGAATCCGGGAAAAGTGGAGACATGGATATTATGCGGATTGCCATTACAAATGCCGATTTCATTATACCTGCATCTTACTACTCCCGACTGGCTGCAGAAAAATATATTTCATCGGAAAAGATCATAGTACCCTCTGTAGAACCTGAGAAATTCCGTGAAGGGACCCTGGGAGCCACCGAAGGACAGGTAGTTGAAGGCCTTAAAAAAGGATTAGAATGCGATGCAGATGCAGTAGTATGCATTGGTGAAGCAGCAGTTAAATATAAGGAAAATATTAAAATTTTGATAGATTCAAAAGATAATTTGATGGATTTACAAAGATAATTTTACAAAATAACTTAAGATAACTTAATTAAGAATTGATAGCGTAAAGATAGCAGGTGAAAAAAGATGTTCATAAAGGTAAGAAGAGATACCCTGATTATTCTGATGTTGGCATTTATTCTTATCACATCCGGAAGACTGATGTCATACATGTCCTATGCCTCCTCTAATGGAACGGAAGATGGAGTTGCAATATCAGGAGTTATAGTTAAGGGAAATGACATAGTGCCCAGTGACTCAATCAAAACTAACATTGCCAACGTGGGTTTTAGAAGTGGGAGTTATATCCAGGGAGACACATTAATAACCAGCAAACGAAAGGTTCCTTTGAATGAAGCCTTGGAAAATGCGCGTCAGGCAGCCATGCTTTCCACCATCCCCGGTACAAAGGTAACCCCTATTAAAGCGGTTGATGTGAAATTGGATAAAGCAACAGGTATATTAACCGTTAATGTCATTGAAGACTTTTCTACTGTACAAATAAATGAAACTAGTAGCTGACGGGTGAAGTTTGAGGCTGAAAGAAGGAATTAAGGTGAAAACAATATGATTCAGAACAATTTACAGAGAATTCTGGTGCTTCTGGTAACCCTGGCATTGCTGGTTAACACCGCAGCTGCAACTTGCAACATAGTTATTATCACCGACCCCACTGGAACAGACCCCAATGGGGCCGCAGCAGGCAGTATGTCATTTGCAGAGAACATGTTCCAGTCCACCTTCATCATGTCCAAAGAGAAACATTTCACAGTACTCTCAGGGGGAGAAGGTAACAGTACTCCTCGACTGGCAGCTATTGTAGAAACCATTAACCGGCTTAATAACGGTGCAACGGCATCAGAAGCCGCCAGTGCAGCAAGCAGTTACTCTGGTATAAGGGTAATGACCGGAGGCCCCACCATCGGAGCTGCAGTGGGAGGATCCTTTGACGCCTACGTGGTAACTGTGGCTGGTGATGGAACCATAACTGCCACACCAGTATCATCCGGACTGGCCACACTTCCCGCAGGCCAGAAAGGAGCCATAATACACCTGCGTAACACTCACGGTAACCCCCTATACGGAACTGCTGAAACAGTTCGTCAGGATACTGCAATTATGATTGGTAAAATGATTCGTGACGGATATCCTGCCACTGAGATTTTAGGTGCGGCATTTGAAAATGTAGCCGTGAAATCCGGTGAAAAATATGGTGGAGGAGGAAATAACCTGGTATCTTCCATAACCACCGGAGACATGTTCACCCCATCCAAACTGAACACAACTGGTTATCCCATGGATGAACCATACGCTAAAGAATGTCCCACTGATGGGTGGAGCGTTGCATACCCTGCAGCAGAGAACTACCAAACCTGTCCCTATGATGGAACACCATTAAAAACTGTTTACGCCTACGATGCTCTGAAGGATAAAATAACTGTCACCAGTAACAGTACCACTGTTTCAGTATACGGAACTGATGCGGCTGGTGTTAGTGAAACCACTGATGAGATCGTCACCTATTCAGTTAAGAAGAATGGTTATAATAGTGCCACAATAGCCACTGCCATAAACAATGCTATAGATAATGGTCTTTTGGTAGGGGTGAATTACATTGAACCGAAGGATATAAACATCGTGGAAAGCACCCGTTCTGTGGGAGTTTACTTCAAACCCCTTCCTGACGGCCGAACCTCCCCACCATGGAATCTTCCCATAAGCACATCAATACTGGACATTGTAGGAAGCATACAAACCGCAATTGGACTGATACTGATAATTCTGGTGTTATTCCGCAGCACACTAATCAGTTCCTTCCTTAAAAAAAGGAGGTAAAACCATGACTCTAATACTTATTCGTGCTGAAAACCAGACTAAAATTCTTAACAGTCTGGCGGATATTGAAAGACATGCCGGGCTCAAGATCAACGGCACCCCTAAACTTATTGACACCGAACTGGCAGATAAATATGCCCGGAGCATATTAAATGCTAAATTGAGGTCGAAATCTAAAATCGCTGTTTTAGTATCAGTTCAAGAAGATACGACCCGTAGTATTCTCCAGATAAGAAAAATACACCCCCCAGCACATATAGTGGTTATAAGTAAAGAGTATCCTCAATGGGAAAAGGTGAAGAAAATTTTCAGCACCCTTCCCCCACTTAAAGGATATTATTCTGCCAAAAAACAAAAAGATGTAAAAGACCCGAGAAAAAATAAAAGTTAAAAAATATCTTTGTACTATTAGGGTCAGTACAAAAACTTTTTTTAATGGGATTTACTTCCTAAAATTAGCATAGCACTATTTTAACTAAAAAAAGGGTATTTAAGGGATATAAACTGGACTTATCATCCCTTTTTGATCCGGGCTATGTCTCCAATGGTGGCTTTTCGCATGTGCGCGCCGCCCAAATCATCCATTTGTGCCTGTTCTGTTTTTTCCAGGAGAGTTACCTTTAAGGTTCTTTCCAGTTTCCGTGCCAGCTTCAGATCAGGGACCATTTTCCCGGATTCCAGACGGTGTATCACTGAAACCTTCTCATATATCTTTTCACCCAGATCTTCCCTGGACCAACCTTTCTTCTCCCGTCCTTCCCTTATTATCTTCTGATAATCCTCAATAACTTCATGTGTCGGTTCCTGAGATCTAAATGACCGTCTTCTCCCTGCAGGGGCCCTGCTACCAGGACCACGCTGGGGCTTTGGGGGTTCTCTCTGTACTTTGCCGAATTTTGAACAATCATTACATGTTAACATAATTGAATTTTCGATTTTCGTCCTAACTGGCTTTCCAATAACCTTTTTTCCGCATATCTCACATCTCATGATGATCCCTTTAGTTTTAATTGGTAATCTTTATGGTTTAATTGGTATATACTTAGAACACCTCAATACTTAAATATTATTAAGGACAATAAACCCAATAAATAATATCAATATAAGCCGATATTATTTTTCACCAACCTAATGAGGAGTGAACTTGTAAGATGGAAAAAACATCACAAAACATCTTAAAAAAGATAGAAGACCTTAAAAAAGAGATAAAAATCCTGAAAGAGGATAATGCCAAGACCAAAAGAAATCTGATGTGGAAGGTCCGGAAACTGGAAAAAGACAAGCTTCTGATTGAAAACGAGAAGATGCGACTGGACCGTGAAGTAAAATCTCTCCGCGGGGAAATCGAAAGGTTCAGATCACCCCCACTGGTAATTGCCACTGTAACTGAAGTTTTAGATGAAGGGAAAGTAGTGGTAAAGAGCAGTACCGGCCCCCACTTTGTAATTGGCTACTCTCGTTTCTTAGATGAAAAGTCCCTGGAACCAGGAGCCAGAGTGGCACTTAACCAGCAGACATTCAGCATTGTCAGTGTTTTACCATCCGAAAAAGATCCACTCGTAACTGGTATGGAAGTTGAAGAAAAGCCAAATGTAAGTTACGAACAGATAGGCGGACTCGAAGAACAGATTGTAGAGATAAAAGAGACCGTTGAATTACCGCTTAAAAAACCAGAACTATTCACCAATATTGGAATAGAACCACCAAAAGGAGTACTCCTCTATGGACCTCCTGGTACTGGTAAAACATTACTGGCCAAAGCCGTGGCCCACGAAACCAACGCCACCTTCATAAAAATCGTGGCATCTGAATTCGTGAAGAAATACATTGGAGAAGGAGCTCGCCTTGTGCGTGGTGTCTTTGAACTGGCCAAGGAAAAAGCCCCCAGCATAATTTTCATAGATGAAATAGATGCCATTGCCGCTAAAAGACTTAAAAGTTCCACCAGCGGTGACCGTGAGGTTCAAAGAACCCTCATGCAGCTTTTAGCAGAAATGGACGGATTTGAAGGAAGGGGAGATGTGGGAATAGTTGCCGCCACCAACCGACCCGATATCCTGGACCCGGCCTTACTCAGACCTGGAAGGTTCGACCGTTTCATTGAAGTACCCATACCCAACGAGGATGGTAGGAGAGAAATACTCAAAATCCACACTAAAAAAATGACCTTAGAGGAAGATGTGGACATAGAGCTGGTTTCCACCCTCAGTGAAGGTGCTTCCGGAGCTGATCTTAAAGCCATCTGTACCGAGGCAGGTATGTTCGCCATAAGGGAAGAAAGACCCATTGTGGTTATGAACGACTTCCTGGACGCCGTGGATAAGATCATCGGCATGGAACGTGACGAAGAAATACGAAAAGAAGCTGGAGTGATGTACGGATAAAATCCAGGTTATTTGGAGGATAATATCCTCTTATTTTTTATTTTTAACTTATATTTAAGTTTAGTTTAATTCATAACGGTTTTAATTCTATTAAAGGTTTGTCTAGAAAATAAAATCCTTTTTTAAAAATATTATTGTTGCTAATTTTTTATATTCTGATAATTATTTGTTATTTTGACAATTTACTTAATCAATACAACAGATAATATGAAATTTAATCTTGGAGTATTATAGTAGGTATTTATTAATATCTAAATCTTATTATTTTATGAGTGATATGAGATCTGAAAGAATAGTTTTCTTTGTTTGTGCATTAGCAGTTTTAAGTGTGATTGGATTATTAGTATATTTGGATTATGATTCCAGTTCAAATACTTTGGAAAATTCTCCAGTTCAATTACCAACTGGATGGGAAAAGATAAGCTCTCCAGATAAAAAAATCATACCATATGATTACAACCGCACTTTTATTTTAAATATAGAAAGTACTAACATGTCAACATATTATTTTACATTTTTCAATATGTATTATGCTGCTTTTGCTATTGATGATCATGAAATCCAAAATAACAATATGGAAGCAGGTAAAATTGTTATTGAAGGCATAGAAGTTTTATATGAAAAACATATTGTTTTTAATACCACTAATGATTCAAAAACAATCAATAATTTACAACAATATTATATGTTCCAAAAAGATGGTAAATTTTATATTGTAAGGTTTGGTTATTTTTCAAAAAATGGCACAGATTATAGTATAAACTCATCCAGTGCATTATTCAATGAAACATTAAAATCAATAATCAGAACCATTTAATGGTTATAGGTGAGGTAGAAATGAAGTTAAATTGGAAGGCAATTACTTGGATTTGCAGTTGCCTTTGTAATAAATTTATTTAATGGATTGTACATGCCAAAATGGGGCTTAGGGCCAATAATTGGTTCATTTATTGCAGTTTATCTAGTGGAAGTGAGTTATGATAATGGAATCTTCTACGGAAGACTAACAAACAAGCATACCTGGACTTACATCCGTCTCACTGCTTGTTTTCTTATCACAAAACCAAACAACACTGCAATTGGCCAGTTTAAAGATCATATCAATAAGTTACTGGGAAATACACTGAACAAATCAAAGATTGCAATGTATTCAACAGTGAAATAGTATTTCAATACCAACAAAAAGTGCTATTGACAAAAGGTAAGATTCAGACACATTTAACTTACCCAATAATACATTTAATAATCCAAAAATTCAAAAACATACTATTGTATAGATTTTATCTTTGATGGGAGGTGTATGATGTCAAACAAGATGGGAATTGGTTTATTAATAGTGTTTGTTTGTTTTTTTGTTGCTGTATCTGGATGCACTTCATTCGATCCAGTTAAAGTTGTTGTAAATTATACTGGTAGCTGGAATGGTACCATAACTGACGAGAGTGGGACTCGCACAATAGAAGGTACAGGTGATAAAACAATCGATTTGGGCAGAATCAGTGGTAGTGTAAAAGTTAGAGTTGATAAAAAAGATGAAAGCTCTGATCAATTATCTGCATCCATAATGAAAGGAGATAGAACTGTTAGCTCAATGAATACAACTTCAGATTATGTGATAACCAGCATTTATCTAACCAGATAAAAAAAATAATGTAGGGGTACCTAGTACTCCATTTTTCTTTGTGAAAACCATAATTTTTGCTGAAAATATAAATAAAAACAATAATTCATCTTTTTTTTTACTTTCTCATGAATAATTTAACTTCAAATAGCATAACAAAAATGATAAAGGATTCACCTTCTCTTAATCCATGGATGGTAAAATTTGTACTGATATGAATTGTCTATAAAACAATTAAAAATAAAAATAATTGACGTAGAATATTAATATGTATTAAAGTGCAGTAATTGCCATAATTTTCTTTATATTAATTAATTTTCATTGAAAGAATATAAAACTAATAAAAATAAAATATTAAATAAATAATCTAAGCCGATGATGAACCCTATGAGCTCTGAACTGTGATGACTGATGGGCGAGCTGAGGCTTATTTTAATTCATTCTAATTCTTATCTACTTTTCATTAAACCATTCCAGCAAATTATCCAAAAAAGGGTAATTTTTTCTCCCAATACTATTGTCTACTATTTGCATCTGGAAAGGACATCATTAACCAGAAGTTGAACTTCATTAAACACTACCTTACCTTCCAACTCATCGATTTCTGGACGCATCACAATAACTACTTGCACCTCCTCAACAAGCGCAGCCTGGATCTTGGACATGGTCCCCCCGCTCTCACCACTTTCCTTGGTCAAAACCACTTTTATCTGGAATTCTTCCATGAGAATACCATTGAACCTGGGGGAGAAGGTTCCCTCCATGGCCACAATGTTATTATGGGGAATGCCCAGTTCTAGAGACTTTTTTACAGAATAAACAGTGGGAAGAACCCTGACCACAATCAAATCAGGGGAAATCACCTCCGTAAGATGATGGAGGGTGTTAACCCCTGCCAAGTGTAAAACTTTACCTTTTGAAGGAACTTTATCCTTTGAAGGATTTTCCTCCTTTAAAAAACTATTTTGATTAAGTATCTCCCTGATAACAACTGCAGCATCTTCAAAAGAATTAACCTGATGTACGAGTTGGCTATCTGGAATTATAGTGGCCGGTCTTTCAAAACGAATATAATCAACATCAGCACTATCTGAGGCTTTTATGGCGTTTTGAGTGGCGTTTGATGCAAAGGGGTGGGTGGCGTCAATTAAAAGTTCAATATCATTTTCCTGTATGATATTTGCCAATTTTTCAGAATCAAAAAATCCTTCCAGAACTTTACTCGCCCCGGAAGTTTTTGCCAGCCCCGCCCCATGAGGTGTGGTAGCAGTGGCCAGAACATTGACCCCTCCTGCCATTGAAAGATCAGAGATGATCTTCCCAGCATCACTGGTTCCTGCCATTACCAACACATTCATTTTTTAACCTTAACCTGGTTTTTTAACTTCTAACCCGTTAAACTTCTAAAAATGGATCAATTTACCCTAAAGGGGCCTCATTTAAGGAACCTTCCAACCAGCCAGTCACTGATGAATATGGTACAGGCAATCAGCAGGACTAAAACCCAATCAAATGCACCGAGTGAAGTAGTGCGGAAGACTCCCTGGAGGAATGGGAGATATATTACCCCTAACTGGAGGAGGAATGAAGCTCCCACTGCTATAAAGAGAAATTTATTGGAAAATCCCCCATCAGAACGGCAGTTGAACACATTGAATATCTGGTACATTACAAAGACTGTGAAAGCCATGGTCATAGCCTTGGTTAAGTCTACACCACCAGATAACAGATAATAATACAGGGCCAGTGTTCCCACAGTCATAACCACCCCGGCCACTACAATTCTAATGAGGTTTTTTCGGGGAATGATCTCCTCCTTGAGGGGTGGGCGTTCCATAACACCCTTTTCAGGAGGTTCCACACCCAGAGACTGAGCAGGAGGTCCATCCATAATGATATTTATCCATAAAACCTGAATGGGGTTAAAAGGAATTGGCAAACCCATTACAGAGGCTGAGGTTATGGTGAGTATAGCTCCAATGTTGGTGGAAAGCTGGAACCGAACAAACCGGCGGATGTTATCAAATATGGTACGTCCTTCACCCACTGCTTTGACTATGGTGGCGAAGTTATCATCCTGAAGGAGCATGTCTGCAGATTCCTTGGCAACATCAGTACCACTTCCCATAGCCACACCAATAGCTGCCTTTTTAAGGGCGGGGGCATCGTTTACTCCATCCCCAGTCATGGAAGCAACATTACCCTTCTTCTTTAAAGTTTCAACAATTCGAACCTTCTGTTCCGGGAACACACGGGCGTACACACTGACCTCATCCACCATGTTTTCAAATTCATGGTCACTAAGCTGGTCCAGATCAGTGCCGGTGAGTGCTATGATCTTTTCTCCTTCAGCAATACCTATCTCCCGGGCTATGGCCACCGCAGTATCCTTGTGGTCTCCGGTGATCATCACCACTTTTATACCTGCCTTTTTTGCCTGGGCAATGGCCAGTTTAGCTTCTTCCCGTGGTGGGTCCATCATACCCACTAATCCCACGAATATAAGGTCTTTTTCCAGTGCTTCCTTATCATCCAAATCTTCTTCAGGGCCCAGTTTACGGTAGGCAAATCCAAGAACACGGAGTGCATTTCCAGTCATCATCTGGAGGTCTTTCATTGCATTTTCCGTGTCTTCTGGTTTGATGGAGCAAACACCATCTTCACCATCTATCTGGGAACATTTTTGCAGAAGAACCTCAGGTGCTCCTTTTATCAGGATGTATCTGTCTTCTCCAATCTGGTTAACAGTGGTCATCCTTTTACGTGTGCTGTCTAATGGTATTTCCAGTAACCGAGGATATTTTTCCTCCAGTTCCTTCCGATTGTAACCATTTTCATCAGCGTAGAGTAAAAGTGATGCATCAGTGGGATCCCCTAATAGTTTACCTTCAGATTGAGTGGCATTGTTACAGAGGGCGGATATGGTGTAAACCATTTCTGAATCACTTACCCGAGCATCCCTGACTGTCATCTGGTTAAGGGTTAGTGTTCCTGTTTTATCAGTACAGATCACGTTACATGACCCCAATGTTTCCACCGCCAGGAGTTTGCGGACAATTGCATTGCTCTTAGCCATTCTCTGCATTCCCAGTGCTAGTGTAAGGGTTAAAATTGCAGGAAGTCCCTCTGGAACAGCAGCCACTGCCAGGGAAACCGCAGTCATGAATGTTTCTACCAGGGGTGTTCCCTGGAAATACTCAAGTACGAAAACAACTGAACAGACTAAAACCGCCAGTAACCCCAGAGTCTTGCCGAGACCAGCTATTTTTTGTTGCAGGGGAGTTTGTTCTTCTTCTCCCTGGATCATCTCCGCGATTTTACCAATCTCGGTATCCATACCAATCTCTACCACTACACCCCTCCCACGGCCAGATGCAACATCAGTTTCCATGAAGGCCATGTTTTCTGTGCCGTGTTCATCAACAGACAGAGTATTGGGATGTTTTTCAACTGATAGAGATTCCCCAGTCATGGCTGACTCATCCACCAGTAAGTCGTAGCTTTCGATTATCCTAAGATCAGCCGGTACATTATCTCCTTCCTCTAAAAGGACAATATCACCCAGGGTGAGTTCTCCTGCAGGTACTTTCTGCTCCTGACCATCCCTTAAAACCACCGCTTCAGTAGAAATAAGGCCCTTAAGCTTTTCCATTGCCTTTTCAGCACGATATTCCTGGATGAATCCAACCACTGCATTTATGATAACCACTATCAATATTACAATTGCATCAAGGCTGTCTCCAACGAAATATGCTGCAACAGCAGCGATAAGCAGGATTAATATAAGTATGTCCTTGAACTGTCCAAAGAAGATTTGGATTGGTCCTGCCTTCTTTTCCTCAATCAGTTCGTTTTTACCATGTTCTAATAACCGTTTTTGGGCCTCAGAACTGCTTAAACCATTAATACTTGAATTAAGGGTTTTTAAAGTTTCATCTACACTTAATTTTTTCCATTTCATGGGAAATGCACCTAAATAATTTGCACTAAATATATTTAATATAAAAAAATTAATATGATCTCCATGATATTTATGATTATATTTTAACTGATATTTTAGAATAATGTTTGAATTGAATATTATACTATGTTGAATTGAATATTAATACTATATTTATGGATGTTTTTATGCATGTTTCCACCTTTTATAAACCCCTATTTAAAAGATTTTTTATAGAAAACTGCTTTTTTATAATTAACTAAATCCATTTTTCCCCCAGTTTGGATAGAATCCGTTGAAAGGGGCTTTATTATTAAATCAGCCCCTGTTTTTTTGGAAATTTTCTCCAGGTAGGGGTGTAATTCTTCTGGGGGTCTTATGGAATAAATAAGTCCCGCATCCTTATATATTTTTAAGTCAGGTTGTCTAATATCATCTAGGATGATCCAATCATGGTAAGGTTTAATATCAGTCATGATGATATCCACCTTAAGATGATCCTTCAAGTTGCATCCAACCTGCAGAAAGTGTCCCACTGCCACTTCCACGATACTGGGAGATTGGGAATAATATTTGATGATGTATTCGGTAAAGTCGCTCCACATTTTATCACTCGTAAATGGAGAAATTTATGATAATAAGAGAATTCAAACGTCAGGACCTTAAAAGAGTCCTGGAAATTGAATTAGCATCCTTTGATGACCCCTATCCTGCCAATGTTTTGGTGGATATTTATAATTTGGGGGCTGGTTTTCTGGTGGCCCAGGAAGATAATATTGTGGTGGGGTATATTATATTTTGGATCAGATTTGAGGATGAGGGTCATATCATTTCCCTGGCAGTGGATCGAAAATTTTATAGAAAGAAGATTGGATCACAGCTGGTGGAAACAGCACTGGAAATCTTCAAAAAATATAATGTGAAAAATATACACCTAGAAGTACGGAAAGGAAATCATAAAGCCCGTAAATTCTATCAGAAGTTAGGCTTTGTTGAAAAAACCCATTTATTTGAGTACTATGAAGATGGAGAAGATGCCGTGGTCATGGAAAGATTACTGGAAGATTTGGAATACTCATCAGTAATTAAAAAAAGTTCCCAACCACATTACAAGGACTAAAAATCAGATTCATCATGAATTGGGGCAAGTTTTTAAAATAACTTTTTAATAATAATTTCCTTTAATTAATAATTTCCATGAATCAATAGATAATCCTGGAAATAGATAGTTTGAATAAATAATTAGTTACATATCATAGATTAACCAATCATATCTAAACCCTGAAACCATTGGGATATTGAAAATTCATAATGATAAAATACTAGAACTGAGTATATTAATTGAAGATGCATTTAAATTTAATTGAGATGCATTTAAAAAGGAATATAATAGCCTGAACTTTAATCTTACCCATTTTAGCTAAAATTTGAAATAAATACAACAAGAACATTATAAAACCAACCAGAAGATAAAAAAAAAGTTGGTGCCAGAAAAGTAATATAACATGGTGATTGAATGCGAGAAGAGGCCAAATTAGCTTTAGAGGACGGTACAATAATTAAAGGAGAAGGATTCGGTTACCAGACAATCAAAACAGGAGAAGTAGTTTTTGCCACTGGAATGACTGGTTACGTGGAGTCCCTTACTGATCCATCCTATAAGGGCCAGATCCTGATGTCCACATATCCTTTACAGGGTAATTATGGCATATCCAAAGAGTGGTTCCAATCCAATGGAATAAAAGCTGAGGGATATGTAGTAAGAGAAGAAAATCCATATCCATCACACAGCCATTCTGAAAATAGCCTATCCGGATTTTTAGAAGAGTATAAAATCCCTGGAATCAGTAAAATCGACACCCGCTCACTTACCCTGAAGATCAGGAAATATGGGGCCCTTAATGGTGCTCTGGCCACAGAAGAGATTGAAGATGAGGAACTTCTGGCCATGGCCCAAAATCAGCCCGGAATCGAATACATTGACCTGGTAGACAAAGTTTCAGTGACCCAACCCAAAATATTGGGGGAAGAATATAAAGACCGGGCAGTGGTCTTAGACTGTGGGATAAAGAATAACAGTATCAACGCCCTCCTCAAAAGGGAGATTGGTGTTGTTCTTCTTCCCTACAATACTTCACCCCAGGAAATTATGGATTATGAACCAGGGGCTCTCCTGGTTTCAAGCGGACCAGGGGATCCCAGTAGGGTGAATGAAACCATCCAGACCGTGCAAAAACTTTCAGAGAGGCTACCCATTTTTGGTATTTGTCTGGGTCAGCAGATAATTGCCATGGCCTTTGGTGCCAAGATCTACAAAATGAAATTCGGGCACCGAGGAATAAATCAGCCAGTTAAGGATCTTAAATCGGGTAAAGTTTCCATAACATCCCAGAATCATGGTTTCACCATTGATCATAAAGCCTGTGCTGATCTACCCATAAATGTCACCCAGATAAACCTTAACGATGGTACTGTGGAGGGTATTGAAC
Organism: Methanobacterium sp.; assembly: GCF_016217785.1. Classification (NCBI taxonomy): domain Archaea; kingdom Methanobacteriati; phylum Methanobacteriota; class Methanobacteria; order Methanobacteriales; family Methanobacteriaceae; genus Methanobacterium; species Methanobacterium sp. The sequence continues at coordinate 205,409 of NZ_JACRGA010000005.1, read as the reverse complement.
ACCAGGAACTCCCAATATCCAGTGTACAGTACCATCCAGAAGCAGGACCCGGACCAAACGACACTGATTACTACTTCGACAACTTCGTAGAAAACCTTAAAAATTATTGAATAAAATGTTGTTAAGTTTTACGGTGTTTAACTTAGGATTAATCATTGCATTAAATACTTAGGATTAAATCATTGCATTAAATAAGTATATTTTAAATTTAACTAAAGGGATAGAAGAGGACAAAGAGGATTAGAAATGCCGCGGGACAAAGACATTAACAAGGTACTAATCATCGGATCAGGCCCCATCCAAATTGGCCAGGCCGCTGAATTTGATTATTCGGGCTCTCAGGCCTGTAAATCCCTCCAGGAAGAGGGTATTGAAACTGTGCTCGTGAACAGCAACCCAGCCACCATCCAAACTGATATGGACATGGCTGATTCAGTTTACGTGGAACCACTGACTCCAGAAATTGTGGCCAAAATCATTGCCAAGGAAAAACCGGATGCTGTGCTTCCCACAATGGGAGGACAGACTGGTTTAAACGTTGCCACCGGACTGGAGGAAATAGGTGCCCTGGAAGGAATTAAAGTAATTGGATCATCAGTCCAGACCATTAAAAATGTAGAGGATCGGGATCTTTTTGACCACTTCATGAAAAAACTCAATGAACCAGTTCCCCAAGCCAAAGCAGTATCATCTTTAGAAGAAGCATTGGCAGCTGTTGAGGAAATAGGATACCCGGTTATTGTTAGACCTGCCTTCACCCTGGGTGGAACTGGAGGAGGAGTAGCCCACAACCAGAAAGAACTGGAAGAAGTAGCCACCAGAGGACTGGATATGAGCTACATAAATCAGGTGCTCATTGACCAGTCCGTGATGGGCTGGAAGGAATTTGAGTACGAAGTTATGCGGGACAAAAATGATACATGTATCATTGTCTGTAACATGGAGAACCTGGACCCCATGGGCATCCACACTGGAGAAAGTATTGTGGTGGCCCCCTCACAGACCCTATCTGATGTGGATAACCAGCGACTCAGGAATGCATCCATCAAAATCATACGTGCCCTGGAGATCCAGGGTGGTTGTAACATACAGTTTGCAGTGCACCCCATCACCGGAGAATACAAGGTCATTGAAGTCAATCCCCGGGTGAGCAGGAGTAGTGCCCTGGCTTCCAAGGCCACCGGATATCCAATTGCCAAGATCTCATCCAAGATCGCAGTGGGAATGACCCTGGATGAAATTCAGAATGACATCACCAAGGAAACACCAGCATCCTTCGAGCCCAGCCTGGATTATATCATTACTAAAATACCCCGCTGGCCATTTGATAAATTTAAGGGCATCAGCCGCGAGATAGGAATTCAAATGAAATCCACCGGTGAGGTTATGGCCATTGGCCGCACCTTAGAAGAGTCAATGCACAAAGCTATCCGCAGCCTGGATATAGGAAGCTTCGGGTTTGATACTGTAGAATTTGATGAAGAAAAACTTAGAATTGCCACTGATGAACGTTTATTCCAGGTTTACAGTGCATTAAAATCCGGGATGACCGTTGAGAAGATCCTGGACATAACCCAGATTGATCCCTTTTTCCTCCACAAAATACTAAACATAGCAGAGTGGGAAAAATATATAAACTCCGAAACAATTCTCCAACCAGCTGTAATGCGTGAAACCAAGAAAATGGGCTTTTCAGACCGTAAAATATCGCAGATCACCGGCCTGGATGAAAATATCATCAGAAAGGCCCGGGAAAAAGAAGGAATAATCCCTTCTTATAAAATGGTCGACACTTGTGCAGCAGAGTTTGAAGCCAAAACTCCCTATTATTATGGTTGTTATGAGGAAGAAGATGAGGTTGCTGTTTCTAATGAGAAGAAGGTTATAATAATTGGTGCAGGACCCATCAGGATCGGTCAGGGTATTGAATTTGATTATTGCTGTGTTCACGCCGCAATGGCCCTTAAAGATACTGGTATTGAAACTATTATCATTAACAATAACCCCGAAACTGTCAGTACTGATTATGATATCTCTAACAAACTCTACTTCGAACCACTCACCCTGGAAGATGTTTTAAGCATAATCAATAAAGAAAAACCCTACGGAGTGGTGGTGCAGTTCGGAGGCCAGACCTCCATTAACCTGGCAGTTCCCCTGGCTCAGGAAGGTGTGCGCATACTGGGAACACCACACGAAAGCATAGATCGAGTTGAAGACCGGGAAAGATTCACCGAAGTCTTGAATAAACTAGACATACCCCAGGCTGATTATGGTATTGCCCATTCCTTTGAAGATGCCCGTAAAGTGGCAGAACGAATTGGATTCCCTGTACTGGTGCGACCCTCCTATGTTCTGGGTGGTCGAGCCATGCAGATAGTCTACGATGATGATGAGCTCAGGGAGTATATGAAGGAAGCAGTGCGCATATCACCAGAACATCCTATACTGGTGGATAAATTCCTGGAAGATGCCATTGAAATTGATGTTGATGCCCTCTCAGATGGAGAAGAAGTTTTCATCGGAGGAATAATGGAACACATCGAAGAAGCCGGTGTGCATTCCGGAGACTCTGCCTGCGTTATACCCCCACAAAGCATTCCTAAAGATGTTCTAAAAACCATTAAGGACTATACCACCAAACTGGCACTTGAACTAGACGTGGTGGGACTCATGAACATCCAGTATGCATTTAAAATGGATGAAGATGATCCTAAAGTTTACATCTTAGAAGCCAACCCAAGGGCAAGCCGGACCGTTCCCTTCGTGAGTAAAGCAGTAGGTGTGCCCCTGGCAAAAATCGCAGCCGAACTAATGATGGGTAAAAAACTCAAAGACTTTGGACTGCGTGATGAAGTGAAAATAAAGCATGTGGCTGTTAAAGAATCTATTTTCCCATTCATAAAACTTCCTGAAGCAGATTCTGTCCTGGGACCTGAAATGAAATCAACCGGAGAAAGTATGGGGATTGATGAAAACTTCGGAGTGTCCTACTATAAGGCACAGCTTTCAGCGGGCATGGATCTTCCCCAAAAAGGCACCATCTTCATAAGTGTGCGTGATGCAGATAAGGATAAAATCAGGGATATTGTAGAAAAGGCAGAGGAACTTGGTTTCAATCTTATTGCAACCAGGGGAACTGCTCTGGCAGTTCAGGATCTGGTGAAGATTAATATTATACGTAAGGTCAGTCAGGGCTCACCTAATATCCGTGATGCCATCACCACCAAGGAAGTGGCCATGATCATTAACACGCCCTCGGGTAAACAATCTGCAGATGATGGTTACTACATTCGAAGAATGGCTGTTGAACTAGGAATACCCTACGTTACCACACTTGCAGGGGCAAGAGCAGCTTTAAACGCCATTGAAAATGTTGAAAAAGGGAAAATTGGAGTTAAATCCCTTAATGAATACCATGGAACTGTTTAATTTTTAAATATGTTAAATCTTATATATTCTTCTTTTAAATTCTTTTTTTTGAAGTTTTCCTTCTAAATAAAGTTTAAATTCAATACACCGCATGGGAAAATTTTTTTAAGATGATTTTCAATTCAGATATCACAGTAAAGATTTAGTCTCAAAGGATTAAATATCCCCATGAACATACTTTTCTTTAGTATGCTTAACATCAAAAATGGCCTGGTACTTTACGGCCCCCAAATGGAGCCAACACAAGCGAATATCCTGATTGAAGATAATCTCATTGTGGAAGTTTCTCCCCATGCATCAGGAGGTAAGGAAATAAATGCCAAAGGTTGTATTGTTTCCCCATCATTAATAAACAGCCATGTGCACATGGGAGACTCTGTGGTCAAAGATATTGGTGACGGAGAGTCCATTGAAAAAATTGTCAAACCACCACACGGCCTGAAACACCAGTTACTTGCTAGATCAAAACCCCAGGATATCATCAACTCCATGAGAAGTTCCCTCCAGGAAATGCTGGACACTGGAACCACCACCATAGTTGATTTCAGGGAAGGAGGAGTTAATGGGATATCTCTGCTTGAAAAGGCAGGTGAAGATATTCCCCTGCGCAAGGTGATTCTGGGACGTCATGATTCATTTTTCCAACAATTCCCCCATCCTCTTAGTCATGATTTTGATGAAATAATAAAAAACACTCTTGAAATCCTCGATTCTGCAGATGGTGTTGGTTTAAGTGGTTTTGGCGAGCTCAATGAAGATGTGGCGAAAGTTATTACCCAAACATGTTCCAGTGAAGGTAAGCTGGCGGCGATTCATGCTGCAGAATATGAAGAAGTGCAACAGAACTCACTTAAGACCACCGGTAAAACTGAAGTCGAAAGGGCTCTGGAAGCTGGTTTTGATATTCTGATCCATGTTACAGCACCAATAAACTTGGATCTGGACCTTTTAAAAGAAACAGATAAATCTGTTGTCTGTTGTCCGCGTTCCAATGGTGCTCTTTCTGTTGGGATACCTCCCATGAAAGAGATGTGGGATAGGGGAATTAACCTTCTCCTGGGCACGGATAATCTGATGTTCAATTCACCCAATATGTTCAGGGAGATGGAATACGCTCTGAAAGTTACCCGTGGATATTACCGGGAATATTTTCCTCCAGTGGAGATCCTGAAGATGGCTACAGTTAATGCTGGTCAGGCTCTGGACCTTAACCTTGGATGTATTGAAGAGGGTATGTTGGCAGATATTATGGTAGTGGAACAGTTATCATATAATCCCATACTGTCCCTGATTAACCGCACTGAATCGAAAAACATAATAGGTCTGGTGACAGATGGTAACTTAGTATATCTTAGGTGAAACTATGTACCAGAAAATATTATTGCCTACTGATGGCTCAAAATTTGCTGAAAACGCAGCTCAGCACGCCATCTGGATAGCAAGCAGAAGCGGCGCTGAAATTATCGTTTTAAATGTGATTGAAACATCATCACTTGTGGGGCTCCCTGCAGAAGACCTCATAGTCAGAATTAAAGAGATGCTTAAAGAAGAGGGGCGAAGATCCCTGGAAAGAATTTCAGAAATGGTTACTGAGAGTGAAAAGGAATCCAAAATAGAAGATATCAAAATAACCCTTAAAACTGAGGAAGGATCCCCTGCTGATGCCATCTTAAAAACTGTGGAAAAGGAAGATGTGGATCTGGTAGTCATGGGAACATCTGGAAAACACGGTTTAGACCGATTTTTACTGGGCAGTGTAACTGAAAAAGTGGTTAGATCCGCAAAATGCCCTGTTTTAGCCGTTCACTAAAAATAATTCTATTTTTTATATTTCTTTTAATTGCAGCTTATAGCTGGTGAGACAATGCAGATAAAGGACATAATGTCAGAGGAAATACACTACATTCAAGTACCCGGGAATCGTGCCAATGCACTGGAAATCATGCGAGAAAACAATGTATCAGGTTTACCCATAGTAAAAAAGGGTACAAAAACATTGGTAGGCATACTCACCAGAACTGATCTGGTGGAAAACCCCGATGAAGAGCAAATTGCCCTGATAATGACCCGGGAAATGATAACTGTGGCTCCTGATGATGATATAAGAGACGCAGCCAAAAAAATGGTTGAAAACAATATTAGAAGAGTTCCAGTAGTGGACAATGAAGAGTTAGTAGGTTTAGTCACCGCATCAGACCTTATTAACAAGGCACTGTGGAAAATGGATCTTAACGACCCTGCTGAAAACTATATACTTCTTAATGTACCCACCACATGGGAGAGAACTCCCCTGAATGTTGCATTCTCCATAATGCGCTACTTCAACCTTAAGGTACTCCTGGCCCTTAACAACGAAGGAAAACCTTCAGGAATATTAACTGAAACCGATTTCCTGGAAGAAAGTGAAGTGGTATCAGAACAAACTGTACACAACACTTCTGTGGGTACCGAAGGGGATAAATGGTCATGGGATAGTACAAACGTACTTTATGTTTTTAAAAACCATTTACAGTTCTCTGATAAGGAAGTACGGGACGTGGCTACCAGTGACCTGGCCATAGTTACCACGAAGACTCCAGTCAAGGATTGTGCCAACAAAATGAGGCAACGGAATATTGAACAGATGCCAGTTATTGATGTAGAAGGAGAACTGGTTGGACTAGTAAGAGCCGGTGACCTCATTAAATCAATTATTGATTAAAAAAATTGATTAAAAATTCATAACTGATTTATAATTAATTTTTTTTATTGTATTTTTTTATTTATCTAATTAAATAAGCAATTAAACAAATAAGCAATTAAACAAAACATTATTGAAGATTAAAATGTCAGAAACAACTCCCATAGTAAAACCAATTATTAAAATAAAAGCCGATCCTGAAATTATCCGTATCGTTGGTAAGAAAGGAGGGGAAGTCTCCCTGCAGGATATCAATCTTAGATTTATTATGGCCACCATGTGGTGGGAAGGGGACCCTCAACTGGAAACATTCTTCCAGATACTAGAATTGACCATTAAAAGAGCCTTGCAAGAGGTTCATCCCCATGAAAAAATGGTTATAGATTATTCTTACACCGCCAATGATATTCTGGAAGATGCATCGGAGATCATGGTTGAGATCGAGAACATAGAAGCCGATGGTGAGGTACTGGAAGTGGAAGGAGATATTATTGTTCTCTCTGGAAACGATAGTAGGGGTTTTTTCAAAAAACTCACAGCATTCCGGCGTAAAGTTAAAGAGAATGTACATCGAGAAATTTGATAAATAGACATCTTAGATATCTCTTTAAACAGCCAATATCTTCACCAAATATCTAATTTATACTAACTATTTCTTTTATAATATTTTTTATACCGTTTTTATCTTCAAAAGATATGTTGCTGGAGTCTTTTATCAAAATTTAGTTTTTTTACCAAATTTATTAGTTTGATATCAAAAATTATTCTCATATTTGCCTGCGCAGACAAGGTAGAACCTTAAGCAACAACTCCTGAGCATCTTCCTGGTCTCTAACTTTACGGGCGACAATTTTTCCCTTGGCAAATATGGTGATGTTCCTACCATCCATTTCCAGCATGGCTATGCCCATCTCCCTGGAGCACTTAACCTTTCCCAGGGTTTCCAGTTCCTGACAGGTTAGAGAGATGTTAAACTGGTATGGAAGTTCTGTTTCAAACATTATCTTATTTTTCGCATCTTTACAGGGTTTATAAATTACCATCTCATCTTTCAAATCACCATAGCTCCCAATATCCATGGTAATTCTCTTAAAACCCACTGACTTCAGTTCTAAATCCAGATGATGAAGTAATCCTCGGTCAATAAGTTTATCCACATCTTTCACTTCAATAAGGGCCATACCATCATCGTCCCTCACCCGAACCACATCCAGACCCGTGAGGTTTTTGATGAGATTTTCAGCATAGCTAATGCGGTTGATTTTACGGGGAGTGATTGCTTTTCCAGTGGGGATTCTGGTGGCAAGACAGGTGGTTGAAGGATTATAATCAATGTTAAACTGATTTAAAATGGTTCTTACATCGTGGGAGGTGATTCCTGACTTTACCATGGGTGTTTTAACATTTTTTTCTATGTTAACCATTATTCCTGGCCGGTCCTCCATTAGATCACTGATGTTGGTGCCGTCAACCACCTCATCATACTGTCCTTCCTTTGCTATTTTTTCCAGTCTCTGGTGCATTTTCATCTTGCAGACGTAACACCTGTTAGGGGGGTTTATTTCAAATGCAGAATCCTCCAGGAAGTTTTCATGTATAACAAGGTGTTTGATCCCTATTTTTTGGGCGATGAGTTCTGCGTCCTGAACACAATCTGAAGGCATAACACCATTATCCACCGTGACTGCCAGGGCCTCATTTGCCTCTTCTTTGGCAACCCAAGCCAGTAGTGTGCTGTCTGCACCCCCCGAAAATGCAATCAGAACCTTTTTTCCACGAAAATAGTTCCTTAAACTATTCATTTTTCCTTCAATATCCATAAAAAATACCACGTTAATTTCTGGAATTGTATTCAATACTAATTCTATTGATAATATTATTATTGTATAATTAAATTCACTAACACGTCAATTCAAATTACATGTACTCAAATAGGCTAACTCGCATAAATTCCCATAAACAAATTGATTGCTATTTAATTGAAATTTTTGCTAATTTAAATTGATTTTTTGCTCAATCTTAAGTTGACTTAATCTTAAGTTGATAAAAGAACATACAGAGATTGTTACATGGATATATATTTAAACCATGGTTTTAATGTACTTTAAAACTTTCCTGGCATCTTCCGCTTTAATGTCAGTTCCTTTACTGTCTAAAAAATCTTCAAGGTCTTTTTTCTTGTTTTCTTCCAGCTTGGAATCTTTTAAAATACGAGGGTATGTTCTTTGAGGATAGTATATATTTTTAGCTGTTTGATACAGGGTTTCAACCTCATTAAGGGTGATTATACCCTCTTTTTCAGCCATCTGAAAGTTGTGATTCATACTTACCAGGGCTTCGGAGAGAATTTCATGGGTTAGGGGATTAAAAACTATGGCCACATCATCATCTGATTCTATTATTCCATCCCTGTACTTCTGGTAAACAGTTCCAATTCCAATCATGCCCGCGTAATCCAGTTCTGCTGATCTAAGAGCTCCCATGCTAGAGCCCCCCACGATTGTCACACCGGCTTCCAGGGCTCGGAGTATCTCCCTGTGGGATACAGCAGGTTGCTGATAAAAAACACCATCAATTATCCCGATGATATCCGGAGGATCATTCAAAAGAACAACAACATCATCTCTAGCCACTGGAGGGTGATATTCAGCATCCAAAATCTTTTTAGCCTCCTTTAATGGGAGTGAAGGCCCTATAAACACTACGATCCTTTTTTTATCCAAATTAGCGCCTCGGACTATTTTTACTTACTCCAGTTAATTTTTTATTCCTGTTTTTTTTAGTATGTTGCCCCTTATTTTAATTGGAACGTTTTCCCTGAGTATAATCGGGTATTTTTCCAGGAGTATAATGGGGGTAATTTTCCATGAGTATAATGCGTATTATTTGCCAATTATTTCTCAACAAAAATATTATTTTTACATTTATCTAACTTTCTTGATTATAGTTGTTGTTGTGTTGGGGGAATTAAATATTTAAAAAAAAGCTATTGAAATATTAGGGAATGGTGATAAATGAAGTGGCTTTTACAATTTGGATTAATATTGAAGTAGACATTGTAATCCCATTAATAAAATCAATAGATGTATAGATGTTATAAATAGATATTATCCCACTAACAATTAATAGACATTATTCCAATTAATAACTTGACAAAGTGAGGTTATAGTTGGTTTTTTATACTTCTGTAATCAGGACGGGGACCCCGGTAATTTCAGAGTGAAGTTTTATAATTTTAGGTAGGGAGGGGTGGTTTTCCCCAAGGTTTTTCTTCCATTTCTTTATTACAAAATCCAGATCAACCTCTTGAGTACCGTGTATGAGATTATCAGAATGAGCAACCAGTTTTTCCTCTAATGTGAGGGGCATGTAATCTTTAGGCGGTAATCCCAGAATTGTTGCTTCTTCTTTGGTTATCCCCGCCCCAATATGTTTTTCGACAATATTAACCACTTCCTGGGGGAATCCCTTGTTTTCAACTAGTTCTGCCCCAACAATGGCATGATCTATTCTATTGGTCTTGGAACGACCAACATCATGGAGAATGGCCCCTGTTTTAACTAAATCCAGGTCCACTTCCAAGTCAAAATCCGTTTTTAATCGGATTGCCTTCAACATGACTGCTTTAGAATGTTCAATCACGAAAAGGGGGCAGTTAAATTCCTTTAAAATATTGTGAGAAACATGTTCATTCAAAATCAAGTATTCACCCAGATGGTTTGATGGGAATCATGTTTAATGATCAAATGAATCATTAGATAATTTAATTTATTAAAGTGTAAAAGGAATGCGATTTTTTTAAGTTGTTTAAAATGTAAAAGGGGATGTGATTTTTTAGTGTTTTATAGTTTAATATTATTTAGTGTTTTATAAGTTAATATTAATTAGAATGTGATTTAGTTAGAGTGAATGTTCCATAACTGTCATGTTGAAAATAGGGTAAGAAATGGAATAAGCAGGAAAATATTAACTCATTTTTTCCTTTAATTCCTTTAATTCCGTTATGATTGAGGAATTATCCTGGAACTCCATGTTAGTATTGCAGTCTGGGCATATGAAGTTTCTTTCAGAAGCTTCTTCAAAATTATAGCGACACCCATTGGGACAGACAAAAAACATGTTATCTTCTTCATATTCCAGAGATTGGTGAATTTCACGGGAGAATTTTTCAAATTTCTCTGATATAATCTCTGCAATCTTCTCTTCTTCAAATTTCCAGCTGTAGGTATACCATTGAGTTTCAGGATCCTTACTCCTCTTGTAGCTGGCCACACCCGCATCGTATAGTTTGTAGAGTATTCTTCTTACAATGTTAAGTCGAATTTCGGTTTCTTCTGCAATTTCCTCATCAGTTGTTTTACCATTCAATAAACATTGAATAATAGGGATGCTATTCTCATCATCTTTAGTAACATCAATGAGAATCTCCTGCACGTTAGGATCTGCAAGCATCTCGTTTCCTCCTTCATGTTTTGACATTTTTAGCAGCTCTTGTATTTCCGGATCATTAAGTTTAAGCATTTAAATCTCCTCACATGGAGGGAAAGAAATCAACCATAAAATGGATAGGTCAAACCAAGCAATGCTAATCAAATATCACCCGCCTTGGTGTGAATTAGCCGCCTAAATTTGAAAAGCTAAAATGTCTCTCTCCGCCCCTAAAAGACCCATTCGTGTTTTATAACAATAACCACGTTTAGCTAGTGTTCATTGAAATAGAGCTATGTATATGGGTGTTAAAAATATCTTGGGTTAACTATCTATATGGAGCAAGATAGTATTTATATTTTTTTAATGACCCCTCCTAAAACCAAAAACCAGATAACCCCCTATTAATAAAAGAGTTTAAAATTATTTATCATACTTTTCGAACTATCACCGCAGGTGTGTGGGTTATCGAATCGAGCATGTCTAGGGTTATGGTATTAACATCTCCCTCAAGTAGTTCTTGCATGTCATATACTGTTTCCATGTTGTTCTCATGAATTTTCTGGTATTCTTCGGCTGCTCTGGCGATTTGCAGAAGTTCATCAAGGTTATGGTCCTGGGAAACCCCCAGTGGAGTGGGACCTACTATGTGTCCCAATCGTCCTAATAAATATCCGAACATTCCCCAATTATTCCGGATCTCAGTTATGGAAATTGGGAGAGATGTGAATTTTGTTTTCCCAATTTTGTAAGTTGCATCAGTGTCTATGATCATCACAGTTATATTTTTACCAGATATACGTTGAATTTCCCGGGCTATTTCCTCGGAAAGACCCTGTGGATCATCAGGTAATAATGAGACATAACTCCCTGGAGCATTACTCAAATCCACACCCGCCTCCGAAGCCGGTTTTAAAGCGTGCTTCCAACCATAATAGTATAATATAACTTCTTTATGGGAACGAGCCTCTGGAGGAAGTTTTCGGAGGTTTTTGATAGTTCTTTTTTTAATACCCATTAATGGGCCGAATATATAGCCCCACAGATATTTGGACCATACATCTGCCAGGATATAAGCACTGAAGGATGGTTTAAACTCAGCTTCATCCACAATTCTTCCCTGAGATATAGCTAAAGGGGTTTCAGAGACCACTAAAAAATCCCCATCCTCCAGAAGACCTACAGCATTTTCAATTATAACATCATAGGGTTCTCCGGGTTTAATATAACCTGTGTTAATGTTTATTAACCTATAACTGCTGTTTCCTTCAGAATACTCCATATATTCCTGTTTTTGATAAGATTCATGGTTTTTATGGTTCATGATATCAATAAAATAAGGAAAGAAATTTAAAAGTTATGGGGGGTGAAGAGTTAGTTTTATAATATGATTTATCCCTTAACTGGGGGTGCCCATACCTTAAGGTCTATACCCTCAATGATTGCTCTTCTACCTTCCAGTTGAACCACTACCCCAGAGTGAACTTTCTGCATCATACAGTGATATGGCAGGAACCGGACTGTTTCACCTACTCGGGGCAGTTCACCTTCTATCAATCCCTCAAATCCACCCACCATACAAACCCCTACCTCTTTATAATCGAATTCAGTCTCTGAATCCAGACGGTGACAGGGGCCCACCAGATGGACTGTTATTAATCCATGGTTTTCAGAAAGAACCTTGGCAAAGTGGGTAACTGGGCAGCCCAGAGGACGGTATCTTATGATTTCCCCCTGCTTTATTTCTTCTCGGGTGAAAGGATAAAGAGTTTCCCTGCATGATTCTTCCCCAGGAATAGGTTTCAAAATAATGTCCGCCTCATATCCATCCATGACTCCCACAATTTTCTCTTTTTCGGGGATTATTTTTGTTTCCTTTAGTATTTCCTTAAGTTTGGCCAGATCATCCTGGAATATCTCCTGGGACATGAAACGGCACTTTTCAAGTGGGACTTGTCCCCTGAGGAGGGCCCCTGCAAATTCATCACAGCGTGCGTATCCACAGATACCACAGTTGTAACCTGGAAGCAACATCAAAATCTTGTTCTTCTGAGCAATATCAACCGGAACTTTACTCATTATATAACACCTGAATGATTAGTTAACGATTAGTTACTGATAATTAGTTAAATTCCTATTCTCGTTAATTCCTATTCTCCTTCATAACTCTGGAATCCATCAATACGGCGCAGGATGCCCCGGTGGTATTTCTTGTTAACCTTGGTCTCCCCTACACACAAGGTGCACACTGCCAGGGGTGCGGAGTGTCGTAGAGTCTCACCTTCCAGAGTGACTTCCTGTGACTTCATGATCTCATCAGCCAGTTCAGCACATCCCTGACCACTTAACCCATTGGCTTCTATTATTTTACAGTTAGGATTGACTTCTAATATCCGTTCTCGGAATATCTCCCTTTCAGCCTGGGATATCATGTCACCTTTGGTGATCACTGCTATATCTGCCGTACTCAAAAATGGACCTACCTTTAAGGGGGTGTTAGGACCGCTGGTGGCATCTATAACACAAACTCCCAAAGAATTCATAGTGAAAGGTGCGCAACGGTGGCATAATCCCGCAGTTTCCACCACTAATAGCTCTGCCTGGTTTTCATCCGCCCAGTCCACCATTTCTTCCAGATTGTAGATGGCATAGTGATCGGGGCACATGTCCATGGACAGTCCCACCTTGGTGGGTACTCCTATTTTAGCAAATTTACGATCATCATCAGTGTAGAGGCAGTCAATTTTCACCACTGCTGATTTCAATCCCCTTTCATTTAAACTGCGTAGAGCATGAACTAAAACAGCAGTTTTTCCAGAACCCGGAGTTCCGGCAACAATTACCATTCTCATGAAAAATCACCGTTTTTAATCTATTTATATTAATTTTTAAGTTATAAATCAACTCAATTCCAATTATATCCCAAATTCTATTTAAAATTCAAGGATATTCCATTTCAATATCCCGAATAATTTCCCCATTACGGACTTTATCACGTAAACTTAACATTAACTCATCAATTTTATTCAATTTTTGGGATATGGCTTTTTCATCTTCACTGGTGGCTACTACTGTCTGCATTCCACCATTCTTCATTACAATTCGTTTATCAGTCATCAGAGCCAGTACCGGGTCGTGGGTTACCACCATCACAATCTTACCATGACCAGCCAGTGCTTCCAGAGCATCATGTTTCCGGATCCCTGCATTTTCAATTTCATCAATGAGTACAATGGGAGAATTGCTGATTATTGCCACATCTGCAACCATGAGGGCTCTGGATTGACCTCCGCTTAAAATAGTGAGATCATGGTCCTTTTTTATGGGCTCTCCAGTTAGGGTGTTGGCCAGATCAATAACTGCATTTACACATTTACTGCTGGCTCCACGACATTTAGCATGCAAACTTAAAAAGTCTCCCACAGTCATGTCTGCCAGGAAATTCATGTTTTGGGATAACTGGGCCACCATCTTCTTCCGAGGGTTGGTTCGATCCTCGTAGCTGGGCTCTTCACCATTGACCAGAATTTTTCTCCGGGAGAAAGTGTCTTCCTGAGAGAGTTGCTCAATATCACCAATGAGAGAGCTTTTACCACTCCCAGTGGGCCCTACCACTCCAAATATTTCACCCCTCTTTATTACTACCTTTTTCACGGGCTCAGCATTTTCCTGCTTGTCAAAACCACCCAAAATGGTTATTTCTTCTATCATCCCAGATTCACCTTTCCTAAAGTGTCTCCTCTTAGTCCCAGTCTCATGGTTTCCAGGGCTGTGATTTCATCAGGAGGGATATTACCTAAATTAACATTGGCTCCGAACTTTAGAATGAAATATGCCTGCTGATTTTTCTGGGGAGCCTCCCATATTATTTTCTTAATATCAGTACCTTCACTCAATATTTTTAACTCATCTTCCTTAACTACGCCCTGATCATCGAAAAGACCTATTCCTTTTCCCCCTTCTCTGGCCTCCATTAGCACCAGCTCAGCACCAGATTTCAGGTCACGGTTAACAATTTCAAGCCTTTTTTCAGGGGTCAATAAATGATCCTGTGCAGGATCCTTTTTTCCCACTTCAGTTATCACCAGAAATCCATTATCCTTCACACGGGATATGATTTGCTCCCTTTCATCAGAAGGAATTTCAATGGTTCCATCGGATATTTCCACTGCACCAAATCCCAGTTTATCTGCTTCATCCAGGAATTCATCAAATTTATCCTGAAGATAGGCAATTTCAAAGAGAGTCCCCCCAGGGTAAGGGTTAATTCCATAGGAATGGTAGATTTCCACTTTTTCCTGAATCAGTTCCTTGTTGTGGATGGCAGAGGTTCCCCACCCAAATTTAGCCAGATCTACATATTTTCCTGAGATTTCCAGTAGATCTATCACATGAACTGGACCCATTCCCTTATCTAACATCATGGTAAGTCCTGTGCCTGTTTTAGGGTTGCGTTGTGGGGTGAGAAAATTAAAAGCGTTCATAATATATCACTGTTGTTTGTTTTAACTATAATACTCTCTTAATTAACACTTCTACGGGTTAACACCCTTCAATATTAAGTATATTCTTTAATTCAGTTACTTTAGTTTTAGTTACTTGTTTTTAATTTAGTTACCTGCATGAACTAATCCTGAATTTAGATAGTTCATAAACAATTGCATCACATATGTACATAGTCGTTTATATTTAAAGTATTTTAAACACCATAATAAAAATGGAGGTAACATAATGGAAAAAAAGATCGTTTACTTCGAAAATTCAGGTGCGGAAAATACAGATAGAGTAATAGAACTGGTCAAAGAAAGGAAAGAAGAACTGGAGATTGAAAACATCGTGGTGGCCTCAGTATCCGGACTAACCAGTGTTAAAGTTCTGGAAAGTATGCCCGATGCACAGATAGTTAGCATCACCCACCACGCAGGATTTCGGGGTGGAGATGAATTGGAACTGGATCCAAAATATATTGAAAAGCTGGAGAATGCAGGTGTACCAGTGTACATAGGATCCCACTCTCTAAGTGGTGTGGGAAGGGGTATAAGCAATAAATTTGGAGGTGTCACTCCTGTTGAAATTATTGCAGGCACTTTAAGGCTATTTTCACAGGGAGTGAAGGTTTGTGTGGAAATCAGTGTTATGGGTGCCGATGCAGGACTCATACCCACAGATAAAGAAGTTATAGCCATAGGTGGAACTGCTAGAGGTGTGGATACTGCTGTGGTTTTGAAGCCCGCACACATGGGTAACTTCTTTGACCTAAAGATAAATGAAATCATTGCTATGCCCCGACCTTAGGGTCTAGTGATTCCAACTCTTGATGTTGACCCCCACTGGTTCGGTTGGTAAAGTTGTGAAATGGGTGAGTTCACAATCACTTCCTGGTTGGATGTTGAAGATGATCTTCGGATATTAGTCAAAAATTCTTTACTTAGTGGTAAATTATTGGTTAAAAAACCGTTGCTTTTAAATATAAGTTAGTACAATAACACATTTAAGATAACCAACATTTACTGTGGGGGTAGAGATTGAAATCTATTATAGACAATACCATAAAGGAATCCGAAAAAAGAAGAGATAGAAAGGCATTGGCAGAGCGACGTGGATATGATAGTAGCATCGACCAAGAATTAGAAGACATCATTCAGCGAAGTCGAGCTAAGATCTGTGTAGTTGGAACTGGAGGAGGTGGAAACAATACCCTTTCCAGATTAATGGAGATCGGTATCGAAGGAGCCGAAACCATTTCCATGAACACTGACGCTCAAGATCTTTTCTACTCAGTTGCCGACAAAAAAATATTAATGGGTAGAAATACCTGCGGAGGACTGGGTGCCGGTGGCATGCCTGAAGTCGGAGAAGAATGCGCCGAAGAAAGTGATGAGGAAATAAAAGAAAAACTGGATGGCGCGGACATGGTCTTCGTGACTTGTGGTATGGGTGGTGGAACTGGGACCGGTTCAGCACCAGTCATAGCTAAAATGGCCAAAAAGATCGGTGCCCTGACCATTGCTGTGGCAACCATGCCCTTCAGTGCAGAAGGACTACGCCGCAGAGAAAACGCGGAAAAAGGACTGGAAAAACTCCAAAACACTGCAGACACCGTGATAGTCATTCCTAACGACAAACTCCTGGAAGTAGCTCCAAACCTACCTATAAACAAGGCATTCATGGTAGCTGACGAACTCCTGGGAAGAGCAGTCAAGGGAATAACCGAACTCATTACCAAACCCGGACTGGTTAGTCTTGATTTTGCCGACATCAGAAGTATAATGAAGGGATCAGGCATGGCCATGATTGGAATGGGTGAATCAGACTCGGGAGATCGAGCCATTGAATCTGTGCACGAAGCCTTAAACAGCCCACTCCTGGACTTGGATATTTCCAATGCTAAAGGAGCATTAATAAATATCTCTGGAAGCTCTGACCTAACCTTGAACGAAGCTGAAAAGGTCGTCCAGATTGTAGCTGATGAATTAGACCCTGATGCCAACATCATTTGGGGTACTCAGATCCAGGAAGAACTTCAAAACACTATCCGTACCACCATCATAGTAGCTGGAGTCAAATCACCATACATATTTGGCATACATGGTGAACCAGAATACATTGAAGAAAGACAAAAAGAAAAAGTGCCAGAATCATCCTTGGAAGAATTCATCGACGGTGTTTTTTAAATAAATCCTTTCAAAAAGGGGAAGTAATTGATTAGGGAGTGTAATCTTTCTCTAACCCCCCAACATTAACCCTAGTCTGTTTCCTCTTCCCCATGCAAAGGTTTATATGTCCTCAGGGCAATAACCTATTTTTAATATAATCTAAATTTTTACTTCTCCTTCTATTGATAACTATGTGAAGTGGGATTTTTATGAATTTAAACAAAGAATCAGTGGCAAGTTTTATAAAACAGTGCCAAAGAGTGCTAAAAGTCTCTAAAAAGCCTGATAGAGAAGAATATACAAATGTGGCCAAGGTAACCGGTATTGGTATTATCCTGATTGGAGTCATCGGTTTTGTGATCAGTATAATTGGTCAGCTTATTCAAGGTACAGGATAAAAGAGCTTTGGCAGGTTAGTGATAGTTTTGATCTATGCAATAAGAACCCTGGTTGGCCAGGAAAAAAACGTGGCCCGAATCATTACCAGGAATGTTAAAGATAGTGGGATTGGAGTAAGCGCCGTGCTGGTTCCAGAAAGCTTACGTGGATATATCTTAGTTGAATCATCCACCAAGCTGGATCTGCAGAACCCCGCATTTAAAGTTCCCCATATGAAAGGAGCTATAGAAGGAGACATCCCATACGAAGAGATAAAAAGCTTTTTAAAGCCGGAACCAATAATAGCTTCCATACAGAAGGGAAGTATTGTGGAACTGATATCCGGACCATTTAAAGGAGAAAAAGCCAAAGTGGTTCGTATTGATGAATCCAGAGAAGATGTAGTTCTGGAACTTATTGAAGCAGCAGTTCCCATCCCAGTTACAGTTAAAGGTGATCAGATTAGATTAATACAGAAGGAGGCAGATTAATGGCAACAGAAACCGTTGAAATACTAATAGATGGCGGTAAAGCTACTCCCGGCCCACCATTAGGTCCTGCTATTGGACCCCTGGGTATCAACATGATGCAAGTGGTGGAGCAGATTAACCAGAAAACAGCAGACTTCGAAGGCATGAAAGTACCGGTGAAAGTCATAGTGGATACCTCCAGCAAAGAGTTCGAGGTTACAGTAGGAACACCACCCACCACCGCACTGATCATGGATGAGTTGAAGATAGAGAAAGGATCTCAAGATCCTGGACTTGACAAAGTAGCTGATCTAAAAATAGAACAAGCTCTTAAAGTCGCCAGGATGAAATTCGATGCTCTTCTTTCGGCAGACTACAAACATGCCACCAAAGAAGTTGTGGGTACCTGCGTGAGTATGGGTATCACTGTGGAAGGTAAAGATCCACGGGAAGTGCAGAAAGAAATCAGTCAGGGTGTCTACGACGAACAGTTAGTAGAAAAAGCCTGATCTTGAATTCGGATAAAATTATAATTATTGTGACAACATATATCACAAATTATATCTTAAAACAAACACGACAGAGAAATACAAACACTAAATCCAAACCATTAGATTGAACTTTTCACACAGAAGAGTTCGGAGGAATTTACGTGAAACAAGAGATCTTAGAAGCGGTGAAGAAGGCTAAGGAGGAATCCCAGCCGAGAAACTTCACACAATCCGTTGATGTGGTTATCACCATCAAGGATTTAGACGTGAAAAAACCTGAAAACCGCATAGACGAGGAAGTTCTTCTCCCTAATGGACGGGGTAAAGATGTGAAGATCGCCTTTATTGCCGACGGTGAACTGGCCCTACAGGCCAAGAACGCCGGAGCAGACATGGTGATCAACAAAGGAGAACTGGAAGAAATGGGCAAAGATCGTAAAGAAGCCAAGAAGATCGCCAACCGGCTAGATTTCTTCGTGGCTCAAGCCGATATGATGCCCCTGGTAGGAAGATTCCTGGGACCTGTACTGGGACCCCGGAAGAAAATGCCAAAACCAGTTCCAGCCACCATCAAACCCGAACCCATAATGGAGAGGCTTAAAAGCACAGTAAAAGTGAGAATAAAAGACCAGCCAGTTATACAGGCACTAGTCGGCACACAGGACATGGATGATGAGCTCATAGCAGCCAACATCGAAGCGATTCTAGTAGTGCTGGATCAGAAACTGGAAAAAGGGCGTAACCAGATAAAATCCATGTACGTGAAAACCACCATGGGCCCTGTAGCGAGGGTGATCTAAATGCCACATGTAGCCGAGTGGAAAAAAGAAGAGGTTAAAGAGCTTAAAGACTTGATCTCAAGCCATCCTGTAGTGGGAATGGCAGATCTTTCCGATATACCAGCCCCTCAGCTCCAGAAGATGCGTCAGAGCCTGCGTGGAAGTGCCAAGCTCAAGATGTCCAGGAAGACCCTGATGGATCTGGCCTTAAATGATTCAGCCAAAACCAATGTCGAAGTGCTTGTAGATCATATGGATGGTCAGCCAGCCTTAATATTCACAGACATGAACCCCTTCAAGCTCTACAAAATATTAGAAGGTAGTAAAACTCCGGCTCCTGCTAGAGCTGGAAGCATAGCTATGGATGATATTGTAGTGCCTAAAGGTGATACTGGTTTCATGCCCGGCCCCATACTGGGAGAACTGCAGAAAATCGGTATCCCTGCCAAGATAGAAAAGGGTAAAATAGTTATAACTGAAGATAAAACCATAGTTGCTGAGGGAGATGTGATCTCACGTGACGTGGCCGGTATGCTGACCCGTCTTGATATCTATCCCCTTGAAGTGGGAATCAACCTTAAGGCAGCTTATGAAGATGAAACAGTCTACACCTCTGACATCCTATTCATAGATGAGGATAAAACCGTATCTGACATACAGAAAGCATACACTCAGGCACTGAACCTTTCAGTGAATGCAGTGGTGTTCAACAGTGTATCAACCCCTGTTATCATATCCAAAGCAGCAGGAGAAGCACTGAACCTGGCTTTCAATGCAGAAATACTCACCTCCAAAACAACCGACCTCTTACTGGCCAAGGCCTACTCTCAGATGCTGGCTGTGGCCTCTGAAGCATCAGCACAGAATGCTGAAGCTGTTGACGATGAACTTCGTGAGAAGCTAAGCGCAACTGCAAGTGCAGCAGAAGCTAAACCAGCTGAAGAAGAGAAAGAGGAAGAAGAAGAGGAAGAAGAGGAAGATAATGAAGAGGATGCAGCCGCTGGTTTAGGTGCTCTCTTCGGATGATAGTATTGAATGACTCGTAATCTAATAAAAATAATTAGATTGAATAAAAACCGGTAATTGAATTTAATCGATTCAAGAGGTTTGAAGTTAAAAAAGGATATAGTTTGAGGTGATCTCATGGAATACATATACGCAGCAATGTTATTGCACACAGCAGGTCAGGAAGTTAATGAAGAAAGTGTTAAGAAAGTCTTAGAAGCAGCAGGTTCAGATGCAGACGACGCAAGGGTAAAAGCATTAATTGCAGCCCTGGAAGATGTCGACATCGAAGAAGCTATTGAAAAAACCGCTGTAGCAGCCGCAGCCCCTGCAGCCGCAGCACCAGCTGCAGCTGAAGAAGCTGAAGAAGAAGCTGAAGAAGAGGAAGACGAAGAAGAAGCTGAAGAAGAAGCTGCTGCCGGTCTCGGCGCACTCTTCGGTTAATTCTTTTTTAGCCAAAAGCCCCTGGGCTTTTTTGGCTTAATATTTTTTTTGCCAGTTCAATCATACTTTAATAATTATTAATAATTATTTATTGATTAAACTTATATCCAATTAAAGGCAAACAAAGTTTATATTATTATATAAGCTTAAATAAGGCGAATATACTCATATTTATATAATATTCCCATTTTTAAGCTTACAACAAAGTTTTTTAGAAATTCTATTGATGATTACTATGTCTGTCCAGTTGGAAAAACTTGGTTACACCAAAAAAACTTGTAAAACCTGTGGAAATGATTTTTGGTCCATAGGTGAACGTGAAACATGTGGCGATGCACCCTGTGATGAATACCAGTTCATTGGAAATCCAGCCACACCACAAAAACACGATTTATTCTCCATCCATGATCTTTTCATACGCTTCTTCCAGGAAAGAGGCCACACACCCATCAGGAGATATCCTGTCCTTGCCAAACGATGGAGAGATGATGTTTTCCTGGTAGGGGCATCCATCTACAACTTCCAACCATGGGTAACCTCAGGACAGGTTAAACCACCGGCCAATCCACTGGTAGTGGCCCAGCCATCCATCCGCCTGAACGACGTGGATAATGTGGGACGAACCGGCAGACACATGACCTGCTTCACCATGGGCGGACATCATGCCTTCAATTCTGAAGATAACCAGGTTTACTGGGAAGACGAAACCGTGAAATACTGTCATGATTTCATAACCCACTTGGGAATAAATGGAGAAGAGATCACCTTCATTGAATCATGGTGGGAAGGTGGAGGTAACTCAGGACCCTGTTACGAAGTTTGCGTGAGGGGAGTGGAACTGGCCACCCTGGTTTTCATACAATACCGCACCCTGCCGGGAGGGGAAAAGGAAGAAATACCCCTGAAGATAGTGGACACGGGTTATGGATTAGAAAGGTTTGCCTGGATAAGCCAGGGCACACCCACTGCCTATGATGCTTCCTTCGGACCGGTCATAGAAGAACTCCGGGAAATGGCAGGAGTCCAGCTCAACCATCGCATCCTGGGAGAAAACGCCCAGGTAGCAGGGATGATGGATATTGAAGACATCGCTGATCTGAAAGTACTGCGTAGTAAAGTGGCTGAGAGACTGGGAATCACCCTGGAAGAGTTGAAAGAAGCCACCGAACCCATGGAAGCTATTTATGTTATTGCTGATCACACTCGCTGTCTGGCTTTCATGCTGGCTGATGGAGTCATACCATCCAATGTTAAAGAGGGATATCTGGCCCGTTTAATCCTCAGACGGACCATACGTTTCATAAAAAAATTAGGACTTAACAGGTCACTGGGGGATATAATGAACATTCAACTGAACTTCCTCTCCCAGACCTATCCTGAGATCCGGAACCATCAGGAGCACATTTTAAGGGTAATTGAACTTGAAGAGAAACGTTACCGTAAAACCATCCAAAAAGGACACCAGATGGTTAAAAAAAGCATCAAATACTTGAAAAAGGATAAAAAGGATGAAATGCCCCTGGACATGCTCATTAAACTTTATGATTCCCAGGGTTTACCTCCGGACACCGTGGAGGAAGTTGCCAGGGAACTGGACTTCATCGTGAATGTGCCTGATAACTTCTACACTCTGGTTGCAGCCGAGCACTCTGAGGAAGCTGTGGAAGAAGAAGTACCAGTTGAACTGGACTTCCCTGAAACTGTCCTCAAATTCTATGATGAACCACAGGAAACAGAATTTGCTGCCAGATACCTGGGATCATACCAAAACAACATCATACTGGATCAGACTCTCTTCTACCCTGAAGGAGGAGGACAACCCTCAGATGTAGGTTACCTGGATACCGGGAAAGAGAAAATCAAGGTATTGCATGCTGAAAAGCTAGATGGAATTGTTCTGCACCGGGTGGAAGAAGAAAAACTGGAAAAACTCAAACATCGCACCGGATCAACTCTTACGGGAAACATTGACTGGAACCGTAGAATTGCCCTGGCCCGTAACCACACCGCCACCCACCTTCTGGTGGCAGCAGCCCGGAAGGTTCTTGGAGACCATATCTGGCAGGCCGGAGCACAAAAAGGGGTTAAAAAATCAAGAATAGACTTATCACATTACCAACGTATCAGTGCAGAAGAACTCCACCAGATCGAACTCATAGCTAACCGATGGGTGATGGAAAACATCCCCGTGGAGACAACGTGGATGGATCGTACTGATGCTGAGAAGAAATACGGATTCATATTATACCAGGGAGGAGTTGTGCCTGGAAAGAGCATCAGAGTAGTTCAAATCCCGGGTGTGGATGTGCAGGCCTGTGCCGGAACACACTGCAACTACACTGGCCAAATCGGACTGGTGAAAGTTAACCGAACCGAAAGGATACAGGACGGAGTGGAACGTCTGGAGTTCTCCGCAGGTGAAGCAGCAGTGGAGTCCATGCAGACCAACGATATTCTGTTACAGGACAGTGCTGCCGTGTTTAAAGTAGAGGCAAACCAGCTTCCCAAGACCAGTGAAAGGTTCTTCAGTGAGTGGAAGGCCTTCAAGAATGATATTAAACGATTGCAAAAACAGATTGCAGAGCTTAAAACCAAATCCCTTGTTAATCAAACCGAAGAAATCAACTCCCTATCCTTTTTATCAGATAAAGTGGATGCAGATATTGGTGAACTGGTTAAAATGGTAACCCGGCTCACTGATGATGGGGGAGTGGATCTGGTTGTCCTGGGTAATGGGGAAGGTAAAATTGCGGGAGCTGCATCCGTAAAAGCCATGAATAGAGGAATTAAAATCAACGAGATCATCAAAGAAGCTGCCGCTATAATGGGTGGTGGAGGTGGTGGAAGACCTAACCTGGCCCAGGGTGCAGGGCGAGACATGAATAAAATCTCGGAAGCCCTTGAATTTGCACGTAGTACTTTAAAGGACAAACTTGCTCAGAAAAATCTTAATGGATTTGGATAAACTTACCCGTTCTAACCCAGTTAACACCATAAAAAAATAATTAAAATCATTGCTCATTTGCTTGGATTTTTTACAGGTGAATTTAATTGAAAAAAAGCATCCAGGATATAAATCAAAAGATCAAGAAAGGTGAAGCCACCATCCTCACTGCTGAGGAAGTAACCCGTCTGGTTATGGATGGTGAAGAACCCACCATGGAAGACATTGATGTGGTGACTACAGGCACTTGTGGTATCATGTCCGGAACTGCAGCCATATTCCACCTCCCGGTTGCAGAACCAGGATCATTCAAAAAAGCTGGAAAGATCACCTTAAACGGTGTTCCAGGATTCCCTGGACCTTGCCCCAATGAATGGTTGGGTTCTGTGGATTTAATGGTTTACGGAACTTCACATAGCATCACCGATCCTCAGTATGGTGGAGGATTCCTGTTCAAGGACCTTCTCCAGGGTGAAGAAATTGAGATCATAGTGGAGGATATTGATGGCAACCTCATCCGATCCAGTGCTTCACTGGATGAGTTTGGCACTGCCCAGATGATTGGAACTCGTTTCGCCTTTAAAAATTATACTGCATTTATAAACCCCACCCCTGAATCGGTTTCATCCATATTCAACGCAGTGGACATGGATGGCCCATTTAAGGGAATCTCATTTTCAGGATGTGGTGAGCTCAACCCACTTCAGAACGACCCCCAACTAAATTCCATACGTAAAGGAACTCGATTGCTTATAAATAACTCTGAAGGATTATTCATCGGCACCGGGACCCGTAGCAGTCCTGAAAAGCCCAATATGATGATAACTGCAGATATGAAGGATATGGATCCCCATTATTTGGGTGGCTTCCGCACTGGAGCAGGACCCGAAGTTTACAACAGCGTGGCCACAGCCATACCCATTCTGGATGAGGAAATCCTCCAGAAGACTTTCATAAAAAATGAGGATATCAAGCTCCCCATTGCAGATATCAGAGGTCGTCACAGCGTCCTGAGCCAGACCACTTATGAAGTGTGGAGAAATGTTGATGAACGACCAACCTATGAACAAGAATTATGTCAGAAATGTGGAACCTGTCTGGTTGAAGAAAGATGCCCCACCAGGGCCTTTCAGAAGCATGAATTGAATACGGTTCGGTGTTTCGGTTGTGGAATGTGCGCCTACTCCTGTCCCTTCGGCACCTTCCAGATGAAACGAGGACATGTCACAATAGATTGGAAGGGCCAGGGAAAAGAGTTAGAAGTGAGCTGTCGCCAGTCGGATATTAAAAGAGCCCGTGAACTGGCCAGAGAACTTAAAAACAGGATTGAAAAGGGAGAATTTTTACTTAATCCTTAATGAGCAAGTTCTTAATTAAACCCCTTCAATAACATGTTCACTTGTACTTTACTTTCTCTTTTTTTAAATGAATTTTTTTTAATAAAGGAATATAAACAATTCTTTGTGGTTATATCCATTATAATACTTTGTCATCTCCTAAAACTTCTAAAATCTTTTTTAGAATGTGATCCCTATTTTCCATGGTTAAACTAAAAATCCTGACATCTTTCCTATTTTTAACCTTTAAAATAAATGGGTGATTGGAACGCTGATGAATAACTGCAATTACTGGTTTCTGGCTTTCCATTACCTCCCATACTGCATGAGAAAAAGAACTGCTTGCTAGTTCCATGGGTGCAATTTCATCAATGAATATGTAATCAGATGTTTCCAGAGCATTTTTCAGGGCTAAAACACCCACGTCCTGGATTTCATCTAAATTAATCCTATATCGACCTACACTTGGACCTTTTGTGTTGTGTATACTTGCCAGGATTCCTTTCCGCTTGGAAGCAATGTCAATGATATTAAAACCAGTTCTCCTGTCATTCTCTCTTATTTCAGGACAGTACATTCCACCAATAGAATACCCACTATCCCTGACTTTATTTTTTATTTCGTTTAAGAGAGTAGTTTTACCAACTCCAGGCGGACCTGTTATTAAAACATTCATAGTACCACGATACTGGTTCCCAGTTACTAATTTTCATGATCATTTCAATAGGTATTCTAAAAAAAATAAATAATTAAATTAAATAAAGGGTTCACAATATGTTCTGAATTTTCCCGGAAAAGAAAATGAATCCCATTACGAATCCAATGAGTAGTGCCAGGACTAAAAAGAGAATAGCAGTTGTCAGGATGGAACTCTTTTTTTCTTCAGAACCATAATATTCATCCAGATCATAGCCTCTTCTCACTGGCTTGCCCTTCTTATGGTAATTTTCCTGATTGTAGTTCCGCCTATGACCTTTATTTTTATTATATTCATCATATCCCCCCTCACCCTCATATTTTTTATTATAACTCTTCTTTTTATTATATCGTTTATTATAGTTACTCTTTTGTTCATATTCATGATCTTTATTCGGATTATTTATCTGATTATCATCCTTATTTTGATTATAATCTTTATTGGTATCTTTATCAGAATCATCCCAATTCTGATATGGTTCCGGTTGATGTGTGTCCTTGGAAAGGTTTTCCTCTTCCAAGTAGTATGGTTCAGATAGGCTTTCATCCCCTTGCAAGTATTCACCCCTCAGATACTTCTTCTGGAGGGGTTTGTGGTCAAAATTAAATAGTTCCATCCCACACTTAGGACATTGGCTCTCCCCTTTCCCTATTCGAGCACCACAATTTTCACATATCATCCTGAACCTCGTTTTAATAATCCAAATATGTTGAAGTTTGAATTGCGATTTTCAATTGGGTTTTATTGTGCAAATATAAACCATTATATGCAATTTCATATGATCTGTGATTATTATTTTAACTAAACATACATAAATCCTTTTCCGGTGGAAATAAGGAGGATTATGGAATGGGAAAAAATATTCAATCGGAAATGGGGGAATGAATGTAATAGATGTATATATCTGATATATTTTCAAATGACTTCCATTACACGCATCATTTAACAACATTATCCAACAAATATTATAGTAACAAAGGGGGTTTGATAATGGATAATGAACAGAGAAGGGAGATTATTGCCAAGTCACCAATAACCTTTGGGGGGTTGAGGAAACTTAACATAGGTGCCGGTTCACTGCACCTCATCCAGGGATTGATCATGATTGCCCTGGGTTTGTGGTTGACTTGGACTCAGGATATCTACACTTTTTATCTTAAATTTAAAATACTATCTCTTAGTCCTCCGGCTTTTCAGATTGCACCGGATCCAACAGTTGCATTCACTGTTGGCTATTTGGGAGTGATACTTGCTTCATTCCTGTTGATTTCAGCTATTGCCCACTTTACCATTGCCTTTGTAAAGACTAAAAATTACAATGAAAACCTGAAGAAGGGTATGAACCCTTACAGGTGGTATGAATATTTCTTCTCTAGCTCCATCATGCTGGTTATAATAGCCACATTTGTAGGCGTATGGGATCTGTGGTCACTGGTGATGATCTTCGTCTTGAATGCCGTGATGATCATGTGCGGATTTTTAATGGAAAAGATCAACTATTACACCAAAAATACTGACTGGTCCGCGTATCTACTTGGAGCCCTGGCAGGATTCACCCCATGGATAGTTCTGGCAGCATATTTCATTGCGGCACTGGGATCCACCGAAACCAATCCACCCACATTTGTCTACGCCATACTGCTAATCTACTTCATCATGTTCAACACTTTCTCCATTAACATGGTCCTGCAGTATAAGGGTGTGGGTAAATGGAAAGACTATCTTTATGGTGAACGGGTGTACATAATCCTTAGTTTGATTGCCAAAACTGCCCTGGCCTGGCTGGCATTCATCGGCATATTCGCACCCTAAATCAATGGAAATGAAATTATTCAAAAGAATAGGAAATATCTGGGAAATATCTGGTTAATCTAATTTGAAACCCAGATATTTACTTCACTTTTTAAAATAATGTTTGATACCGCGAGAAATATGAGGACGTGGTTGTATGATAATTCTAAAATCAAAAAAGAAACTAATTTTGATAATCATTTTAGCCATAATCTTAATTGGTGCGGCTGCATTCACATATTATGTTTCTGACTATTATCATGCGGATAATAATGCCTTAACTGCTCTAAACTCAACTGACTCTTATACTGTTTTGAATAAAGATGACTCCATTACCTTCACTCCCACCAACAACGAAAGTGCCACTGGAATAATAATCTATCCCGGGGCTAAAGTTCAGGCAGAATCCTACTCAGTAATAGCATCTAAACTGGCTGAAAATGGTTACACCACCATAATTGTGAGAATGCCATTTAACCTGGCATTTTTCGGTGTTAACCGGGCGGATGATGTTATAGAAAATCATCCGGAGATAAATTCATGGGTGATTGGTGGTCATTCCCTGGGTGGTGTTTTTGCATCGGATTACGCTGTGAACCATCAGGATAAAATAAAAGGAGTGATATATTTAGCCAGTTATCCTTCAACCAACGCCTCAAACGCCACTTTTAAGGCACTGTCAATTAGAGGCTCTCTGGATAGGCTTACCCTGGCCGAGGATATCTCGGGTAATCTCAAAAAATTCCCGGAAAACACCACCTTCATCACTATCCAGGGAGGTAATCACTTCAACTTTGGTGATTATGGTATTCAATCAGGGGATAACAACAGCACCATCACCAGAGACCAGCAGCAAAATCAAACCATAAATGCCATGCTTGAATTTCTAAAAACCATTTGATAACTGGACCTTAAATATGTAATTCGATCAGAGAGGGATAAGGTATACCTTCAAATTAAGGTATTACCTTCAAGTAATGTTCTTCATTAGTTCCAGCGTTAAACTCGATGCTGGTTACCAGTTCCATCCAGTCCTCAAATATTTTCCAGAGAACATCATCAGAGGCATAGATGCAGAAAACTGTTGTCTCCTCATCTTCCATAACCACCCTCTCCACATCAGGATAATCCCCTTTAATATCATTGAATATTTCTTCAGCTGAAACAGGTTTATTTTCTTCCTTTTTTTCCATAAGAATCCCTTTGACCTACTCTTAGAATAACATGTTTTTTAAGAAATCAATATATCATTTATTGCCCCACAACACGTAAACTGGACACAGTTATAGGAGGTACGATGAAAGGTCCTAATTGGCGGGTTTTTTCGGAAGCTGCCTTTGAATCTTTCAGTATGGAGAATATATTTCCAGAGAGCATTGCATTCTTAACCGGATAAATTATTTCCCCATTCTCAATTTTAAAGGCATTCATGGCCTCTACTGAGAAATCTCCAGATATAGGGTTGGCAGTGTGCGCCCCCAGAACATCTGTGACTAAAAGACCCTCTTTGATTTCTGAAAGTTCCTCAAAATCTTTAAAATCTAGAATTAGGTTTGTTAAATTTACAGCAGGCATGTCATTGAATGAAGCGCGCATCCCATTACCAGTACTTGCGACATTTCCCTTGTTAGCTGTTTGTATGTCGTATAAAAAGTTTTTGAGAATTCCGTTCTCAATTATGGTTGTTTTCTGGCTGGGTGTTCCTTCACCATCACCATGAGAAGAGTAAAGACCTCCCCTGATGGTTCCATCATCATAGATACTCAGGGAGGGTGATGAAACCTCTGTATCTATTTTATCCGCGTAGATTGACCTACCCCTCTGGACGTTGTCACCATTGATTGCCTGGGACAATGTGGAGAGCAGACCTGCTGCAGCATGATGATCCATCAAAACCTTCGTGTCACCGGTTTCTATGGTTTTACCACCCCTTGAATTTAAAGCAACCTCGCAGGCTTTATGGGCAACTTTCTCTGGATCTATGTTCAGTTTTCGGGATGAATCTGATTCACTGGCAGTGGAGACACCTGCACCATCTGCGATATTAACTGCTATGAATCCCGAGAAGTAAGTGGACATATCTTCACAACTTACACCTTCCGAGTTGATGATCAAAGTTTTAGAACAATCTGCAGAGACCCCACCGGAGGTTGGCTGGCACTTGTTTTCCAGAACTGTGCCTATCATGGATTTTCCTAATTCTATGGTATCTTCCAGTTCCAGAGTATTGATTTTTTTATCAAAAATACCTTTAACTGGGGGATAATCTGATCTGGATGCGAATGCAAAGTTTTCGTCAACAAGGTTGGCCTGGGCATTGGAAATCGCTCTGGCTACTGTTTCGGTTATTTTTTCAGTTTGGGTGGTGTATGCAAAACCCATTTTATTGTCACAGATAACCCGGATGCCCATGCCCAGGGAGTATGATTCCTTGGCAAAATCCACCTGATCATTCTGGATGGTGGCATCCACACTCTCTGTGATTTCAACGTATATTTCTGCCTGATCAGCACCTTTAAGGGCATGATCCAGTGCCTGGTTAGCTAAATCGTTCATCATGATAAAAACCTCTCTAACGCCTCTTTAACTCCATCTCCATATGGTTTTTGAGTTACATAATCTGCAATAGCTTTTAGTTCAGGGGCTGCATTGGCCACTGCTACCTTTAACCCGGCAACTTTTAAAAATTCCAGGTCATTTTCACTGTCTCCCACTGCCAGGATTTCCTCGGGCAGGATACCCATATCACCAGCCACATGAACCAGTGATGTGCCCTTGTCCACTGCCGGATCAGTGATGTGCAGTGCAAAGTTGGTATCGTATATTCTCACATCAAAATCTTTAAGGGTATCTTTAATCAAATTCACGGGAATGGTTCTGTAAAATGCAATTTCTGAAATTCTCTGATCTGAAAAGTCCACCTTTTCAATGGGATGTTTAGTTTTTAAAAATTCATAGGCCTCTTTGCACTTTCGAATATCTCCCAGCACCATCCTACCCTTGGATGATTCTATAACTCCTCCGTTTTCAGCTACCAGACCCCCGGAAGTTCCGATGAATATGGAAAGGGTTTTGGTAACTGGGAGGATGTTACCTGTAACAATGATGACTGGTATGCCACATTCTTCTGCAGCACGTATTGATTCCATGGCACTGCAACATAATCTTCGTTTACCATCGGTTATGGTTCCATCAACATCTACTGCTACTGCTTTGATCAAATCATTCACCAGTTTTTATTAATTCATTACCCAATTTACTTGAAATCATCCATTGATATATTAGGGGAACGCCCAGAATCAAGCAAGCAATCCCGGGTTCCATTGATTCATGGATTGATTAAATTAAAATGAACCGTATCGATGAGCTATGTTGCAGGTTCCTTCTTTACTAACCATACAGGCCCCTATAGGATTGGTGGGGTTACATTCCTTGCGGAAGAGTTTGCAGTCTTCAGGACGGGCCACTCCCCGGAGTATGGCTCCACAAATACAACCAGAGACTACTTCAGGGATACTGCCCACTTCAATATCAAACTTCTCCCTGGCATTCACATCACTGAATTCATCTTTGATCTCCATAACTGAGTCAGGTATCGGTGGGAAACCCCTCCATTCCCTGGTGGTTATGTAGAACACTTCTTCAAGAAGTTTCTGGGCTTTTAAATTTCCTTCTTCACGGACTGCTCGTTTATATTCATTTTGAACCAGTGCTTTACCTTCATGAAGCTGTTTTAAAATCAGGTACACTGCTATTAGCACGTCCATCGGGTTGAAACCGGTAACCACTTGCGGGATTCCATATTTTTCTGAGAAAATATCATAGGGACGGTTTCCGATGATGGTGGAAACATGGCCCGGTTCTATGAGAGCGTTGAGATTCACTTCTCCGGATTCTATCAAAAACTGGAGTGCTGGAGGTATCATTCTATGACAGGACAGAACTGAGAAGTTTTCTGGTGGACCTGCAACTATTTCTGCAGCGGTGGTTGGTGCCGTGGTTTCAAATCCAGCAGCCATAAAAACCACTTCATTATCAATCTTTTGAGCTAGTTCCACTGCGTTATTTACCCCATAAACTATCCTTACATCCGCGCCTTCTGCCTTTGCCTCAGCCAGGGATCCTGATCCACCCGGGACCCTTAACATATCCCCGAAGGTTGCAATAGTTACTCCCTGTTTGGCCAGTTGGAGGCATTCTTCCACTTCACGTGCAGGTACGCAGCATACTGGGCATCCCGGCCCTGCCACCACTTCCACCTCTGGAGGTAACAGGGTTCTTATACCATGCTGCATTATGGTGTGTTCGTGTGATCCGCAGACATGCATTATCTTTACAGGTTGGGCTATGTTTTCAATGCGTTTTACAATTTCCTTAGAGAGGTCTTTCATTGTGTTCATGAGGGACACCTAATACTCTGATACCGGCTTATAACCAGCGATATCTATCCATTAAATCGATCAATAACCTTTATAAAATATATTAAGGATAATCTTTACTTTGATTTTTCCTCAATGACTGTTTGAAATTATAGTTTTGATACTGTTATATGGTTATGGGATATATTACATTAAAATTTTAGTATAAATCAAGATACATGCAGATAGATACACATCCTTAAAACAGAGCACCCCTAATTATTATCCTGTTTTAAAATGATTATTTTAGAAAATTGAAGATTTAAAATAACTATTATTCCATTAAAAATGCCTATCCAACCTTAAATAGTCTTATACTCCCTTGAAATAATTATTCAAAAGGGAAGGAGGGTATTTGAGTTATAGTTATATATGTAAAGTATCAACTTATTTTTAGGCATACTATAAATGATGCCCTTTTAGAAAATCGGGTAATGGTTGTTAAAATGGATGTTTCTGTGGTTGGGCTGGGCGTGGAAGGCATTAATGCCGTTGAATCTCTTCTTAATCACGGTTATAAAGTTTATGCTTCAGACATTAGTCTTAATATTGAATTAAATCCCGATGAGGGCCTGGATGTAGATCTGGGATTTCATGATTTTGGAAAAATAGAAAAAACGGATGCACTTGTTTTAAGCCCAGGATTATGGAATAAACCTGTTTTTCAAAAATTAAAATCTGACAAAAAACTTTTATCTGATGTTATAACTTCTCATCGTTCCCTATTTACTATAGGTGTCACTGGTACCAATGGTAAAACAACCACCACCATGATGATTGCCAGCATTCTGCAAAGGGCAGGTATGAAAGTTCTCATTGGTGGAAATGCAGGGGGAGGTTTTAAGGGTTATACTGAAGTCATTTTAGAAGCTTCATCTGATAATTATGACATTCTTTTGGTAGAAGTCTGTGATATGACTCTTGATTTTTGTAATTATACCTTTGACTTTGACCTAGTTGTGGTGACTAATGTTGGTAGGGATCACCTTGAATTTCACCAATCCCTTGAAAACTACCTACAGTCCCTGGGAGAATTTGTGGAGTGCAAAAAGGTTGTTTTAAACTATACCACTGAAAAGTTAGGACAGTTAAGTGATAAAGCAACGGAAACTCATTTTTTTAGCAAGATTCCCTATAAATTGAACTTGTTCGGAGATTTCAATCGCGAAAATGCAGCTGCAGCGTCAAAAACTGCCAAAATAGTTGGAATATCTGATGAAACCATTGAAACTGCCCTTAAGGAATTCAGTGTTTTACCAGGGAGGGCTACTATTATTGATCTTCCCCATTCCAGGATAGTGGTGGGTAAAACTGATAATGCTGATGCTACTGCAGCAGTGCTTAATGAAGCTGAATTCCAAGTTATAATCCTTGGAACTCCACGTAAAGGTGAAATATGCCGTTTGGAGATTTTCAGAGAAGCTTCAAAGACCAATTCAAAGATCATTGCCATTTTTCCTGGACTTGATGACACTCGAGATGATGTTCGAAAGATCCTGGAAGAAGAAAAATACCCGGGAACAATCCATAACCTGAGTAATGTGGAGGATGTGGTCAAATTCGCACTCAAGTGCTCAGAAAGGTATCCTAATGTATTCATCGGTGGCAATGGACAGCGTAAGATCATAGAAATTACGGAAAGTTTAAAGGAGGCCATTTCGGCAAAATAAAAAAAAATATCTATTTATTTGGAGGATTAGAAAATGCGCAGATCTTTGTTAAATCCGATACTGGCCTTTGGTGTTTTGATAATATTGATAATCAGTTTTTCTTATGTTGGTGACACCATTGAAGGCTATTTTCCTCCGCAAAAGCCAGAAGAAATCACTGCAATGTCCATTGGAGATACTGTAGTTTCTGGTATGAAAGTGGTTGATGATGCTAAAATAAGGAAAGTGCCAGTGTTATTTAATTTTGAATATTTAAAGAATCTATTTGAGGAAGAAAAGTACCTGCCGATTATTAATGGACTTTTAACTGGATCACTGGAAACTCCTCTATCCCAACTTGCCAACGGCAATATTTCCGCCCAAGGAGTAGCCCAGGGATTTGAAGGCCCCGGCTATTTAAGTGTTCAGGGCCAGCAACTGGTGGTTAACGCACCTCAAACATTTGTATGGGGATACAAAACCGGATACACTGTGGGTGTCAAGACCAAGGATGGTGTGGAGATCAGGAATGGTGGTAAAAGTGGTGAACTGGTGAAAACAGTGGCTGAATCTGATATTAAAAACGACACCATTCCCAATGAATACGTTAGCATAACTACCTTTAAGAAATGGTACAACAAATCCACGGAGGGTGATTATATATACCTTGATTATTCACTCACCAGATTCAATGATGGCCGAAACCAGGTCACACCAAATCAAATAAAAACCTTTTTCGGAGAGTCTGTGGTAACCTATATGAAAAACTATCCTGCTGGTTCGCCAGTTATGGCCTATATGGGACCCCACAGTGAAAATGTGACCTCAAGTTATACTGAAGCTCTGGGATCCTACCCCGAATATGGGGATTCAGCCCGGGCTTACAATGCTATGTCATTTGCCAGGGCATGGAACGGCACCATAATACCGCCAAAAACTGGATCCAATGGGAAAGAAAACATTGGCTTTGAGCCCTGCCCCGACCCCAACGCCACTGGCGGATCAGCAGTCCACGGAGTATGCCCCGCAGCCAGATCACTCCGGGGAGCAACTACATCCGCAGGCTTACCATTACCCAGTGGAATTAGATGGGATGAACTGGCCATAGCCTATGACACCAGCCCCACAGTGGGAGTTAAAGTCTATAACAACCATGATTACCCCATAAAACTTGTTATGTGGACTGATGGAAGTGGAGCAGGACTGGTGATTCATTCTCAGGTAGTTAGGCTCGGTTGACGAGCCAGCCCCCCATTATTTCTTTTTTTAAAGGGAGGTTTCTTTTTTTTTAGAGGAGGATTACCCATGAAAGGAGTATCATGTATTATAACTGCAGCAGGTAAAAACAGGCGAATGAGGGAAGACCTTCAAAATAAAGGAATGGAAATACGTCACAAACTGCTTCTTGAAATCAATGCAGATCCTATCATTAATTTCACCGTTAAAAAAGCACTCCAAACAGATTTAAATGAGTGCATAGTTGTTCTGGGGCATTTTATGGAGGAGTTATATCCTGCATTGAATGATATACAGGACTCCCGCCTCCGCATCATTGAAAACCCTGAGGTGGATGTGGAATTATCCCAGACTCTCCTAAATGGCGTGGTTAATTCTAAATATGATTATTGTTTGTGTCTGGCGGGAGATCAGCCCACTGTTACCAAAAAAACCATGCAGAACCTGATGAACCATCTTTTGAATAGTCCTGAAGGAGAAAACACAATTTCAATTCTATCCCGTGGTAAAACAGGATACCTGGATAATGCCCTTGGACTGGGCATGCCCTTTGCCTGCCACTCCTCACTCTTAAAACATTATCTTCAGGATGAGGAAGATAATTTGAATCCCATACTCAGGAGGATGGTATCTGATGGAGTGTCATTATACGCCATACCAGAGCAAAATGAGTTGGAACTGGTGAATATCAACCGATATGATGATTATCTTAATGTTTTAAAGATGTTAAAAAAAATGATCCGTCAATAGTTCCCTAATATGATCCATCAATAGTTTCATAATAAGAGACATAGATCCACGGAAAATCATTCTAAAAAAAATGTATATAAAAAATGGTTTAAATGATTCAGCTCATATTTTCCAATGCATTGACCACACAACCAATATTTTCCCCGGTGAGACCTACAATAACCTCTTCATCTTTTATACCCGCATATCCTCTGGATCCAGAGCATCCCAGGGTAATGTTGGGCTGGCGGCGTGTGAATGGTCCTGCAACTGCATCGGCACAGATTGACTGGATTCCTGCAAAGTCCACTTCCACTCTACCACCCATGGTATAAACCAAGGCTTGTGAAAGCTTCATGGCCTGAGCAGGGTTGACTATGAGCACTATAACATCTGGATCGAAATCAGCCTTCCCCAGTGGAGCATATACCAGAGCATACATTATGGGATCGATTTTAGGTATTGATTCCATGGTCTTTTTGGCTGATCCTAAACCAGAAAATCGTCCTAATTCATAGTAGAATTCCCCGGTTTTGATCTTCTCAGGAGTCTCCATAAGACCCAGAGCAGCTGCCCCTCCCTTACATTTTTGTTCCTCGGCTGTAGCATAGAAAACATCCCCCTGACTCGCTTTCTGCACCAGTTCACAATGTCTTAATGCTTCATCAACTTTTTGGACACCTTCAGGAATATCTTTTTCTCTTAAAACGAATTTTATGGCTACTGGAGATTTTTCAAGGCCCAAATTTTCTTTTAACTTATCCGCTATGAAATCGTATCCATTTGAATCACACATAGTTTCACCTCTTCATATAATGTATGGTATAATCTTATTCAGATTATAATTTTTCTAATTTAAACATTTAGAAAAACAAAAACAGCTCTACTCAAATTGCTCCTATAACTTCTAACTAAATCATCAATTAGTATCTAGTTTTAGTATCTAGTTTGAATATCCAATCTGATTATGATAAAAAATAGGAATTATAAATTATTAATAAAAATTCGATGGTGAAGAAATTCTATGGTGATTTGAATCTAATTCTTGTAAATTAGGGCTTCTAATGAAAAATTAAGGAAAAAAATTGGGAAATAATGTTTAAATGGATTTAGTTTAAATGGATTTGATCCCTTCCACAAT
Organism: Methanobacterium sp.; assembly: GCF_016217785.1. NCBI lineage: Archaea > Methanobacteriati > Methanobacteriota > Methanobacteria > Methanobacteriales > Methanobacteriaceae > Methanobacterium > Methanobacterium sp. Next base: position 168,704 of record NZ_JACRGA010000005.1, on the reverse strand, counting down.
CTCCGCTATTTTTTCCCGTATGTTGGATGTGTTCTCAACCACTGTTCCGGTTACTATAATATCTGCACCAGCTTGAGCCACCCTTTTTGCATCATCACCGGTTCGGATACCTCCACCAACGATTACCACGTGGTTGGTGAACATTTTAACCTTCTGAATCATCTCACCAGGAATTATCTGTTCTGCACCGGAGCCTGCCTCTAAATAGAAGAACCTCATTCCCATAAACTCTGCTGCCATGGCATAAGCCGTGGCAATGTCGGGTTTGTTTCGGGGGATGAGTTTGGCATCTCCTACCCATCCTGCTGTTCCACCAGGTTGAACAATTACGTATCCCATGGGGATGGTTTCAATTCCTGTTTTTTTAACTTTTGGTGCGCCCAGTGCTTGGGCGCCGATAATCCAGTAGGGATTGTTGGAGTTCAAGAGACTCATGAATAATATGGCATCGGCATAGCCACTTACCCCCGTGGTGTTACCTGGGAAGAGTATGATGGGAACATCCAGGTTTTCCTGGAGTATTTTTGCAGTTTCATCCAGATCCTGAGAATCAGTGGTGGATCCGCCCAGCATAATACCATCTGTGCCACCTGCAACCGCTTCTATAGCGATCTCCAGGGCCTTTTGAGGGTTCTGTTCCTCTGGATCAAGAAGGGTTAAGTGAACTTTCCCCTTCTTCAAGGATTCCTTTAAATATTCTTCAACTTTCATCAAGATCACGCCCTATAAACATGTTAAAAATTATAAAAATCCTAAATTGTATCATCACTGAAAACTGTATTTAAACATGGTTATTTTACTCAGTGTGTGGATATATACCCAATTAATGAAAAATAAATAAAAAAAATGGATTTTCCCCAAATTCTCACGCAAATATTAAATGGAATGGGGGGATGAGGAGTATTTTATCCTCTTGGTTCTTTGGCTTTGTATCTCAAGCCCTTGTATCCACACTTACGACAGGTCTTGGCAGTTGGTGGGTTTCGAGCGTTACATTTGAGACAAATCTTAATCTTGAATATTCTATTTTCTGCTTCTTCGAATCTAGCCATTATTTAGCCTCCTATGAATTCATTCTGAATATCTACAACTTCCCTGCTACTGCGAGCCTGGGAATAAGCCTCTAAGAGCTCATAATTGAGCTCCAGAAAATGAGGTCCCCACTTGAAGTGGGACATAATCTGAATAGCATTATCTTTAAGCCCCACTATATATAAGGTTGCTGCCACAGCCTCAGCAGTGGACAGAATACATGGCTTACCATAGTTGGTGGGATTGGCAGCCACCAGGAAAGGAAGGGAACGATGGGTTGCAGCACCCCTGAACATTGCGGCTGACTTGTCAATCCGTTTCCATGAGCAATCAAGCCCCACAATACCTTTTTCAACTACTAAATCATGGTCTTCAGGTGACACTGACTTTGGGGAGAATGGGTCCAGTACTAAAGCCCCTCGTGGTATCTGGTTAAGACGGCTGACCATCCTGATCTGTCTCTGCCGGGCCAGTTTACGAGTGGTGCACTTCTTTGGATCGCACTGCTCTGTATGGTATATAACTATTTTATGAGGCATGGAATCAAAATTTAAAGATTTTAACTATTATTCGATTGGTTTTTTATTCGAGGTTATTGTGATTTCATTACAACCTCTGAATTATTTATTTTAAAATTACTGGTATTTAGTCTTTTTATCATATTTAGTCTTTTTATCATATAATAAAAATCGTTAATCATATTGCATTCTATCTTTGTATTGAAGTTCCTTGAATTTGACCTTGAACGATGTGCCATGGGTTTTATCAAGTTTTATGGCCCCATCTATCTGTTTAACCAGATTATTGATTAATTGAAGTCCCAAAGTTTCGGTTTTCTGGAAATCAATTTCCTCTGGCAAACCCACACCATTATCACTTACCCTGAGCATTAACTCATCATCACTTCTCTTGAATTCTACTATTATCTTCCCCCCCTGATCATTGGGAAAAGCATGTTTTATGCTGTTGGAAAGTAATTCACTGTAGATTAACCCACAGGGTATTGCAGTTTCAATATTGAGCATGATTTTTTTGTCTATATCCAAATCAATATCTATTTCCGCGGTTCTAATTGAATAGGTGTAAAAGATGTCTGCAGTTAAACTTTCCAGATATTCACTGAAATCGATTTCCACTAAATTTTTGGACTGGTAAAGTTTTTCGTGAATCATTGCCATTGATTTGATGCGGTTTTGATTCTGTTTTAAAATATCCAACAGTTTAGGATCCTTTACTGCAAATGACTGGAGGTTTAAAATGCTGGATATTATCTGCATGTTGTTCTTCACTCGATGGTGGATCTCCCTGAGCAGTAAATCTTTCTCATCAAGAGATTTGCTAATTCGCTCTTCATAATCTTTGCGCTGGATAGCTAAAGCAAAGAACTCTGCAATTCTTTCAATGGAGTTTACATCTTTATCAGTGTAATCTCGGTCTGGATTTGCCAGAGCTAACTGTCCCACAAGTTTTTCACCCACAATCACTGGAACCGCCAAAAATCTTTCTATATTTATATGTCCATCTGGTGCGCCCTTTGACGAGGGATGATTTACGGCATCATTGGTAAAGAAAGATTTTTTTGTGTTTAAACAGTACCCCCATAGTCCGGGGTAGATTCCATCAGGACCAATGGGGAATCTTATTTCTTCCGGGATTTTGCCATCATCATAAACTTCACACTGGGGCATCATTCGGGTGAGTGTTTGATTTATCAGATCCTGGTTTTCAGGGTCAATTGTGGCCACAAAACCATGTTCACTTGCAGTTAGTGTTAAAGACTCTTTTAAAATAGAAATAGAAACATCCTGAATGGTTGTATCTGGTGAAATCAGAGGTACGTATATGTTAGCAAGAGATTGGTTAATTTTTAACTCCCTCTTCAGTTCAATACGTGACTGTTTCTTTTCAGTTATGTCCAGGACGGAAACTAGACTTTTTTTAGTATCCGGCAACATGGTAACGCTCATATACACGTCTTTTGTATTTCCCCATCTATCCTTCAAAATACTCTCATAAGTTCGGGGAGCGGCATTGGGATTGATTCTGCGGAGCCTGTGATATTCATTCATTCGAGGTAACTCTTCTTCTGCAAAAAAGTCAGTCCAGGTCATTTTGTTTTCGATTTTCTTCTTTGAAAATCCGGTGAGATTGGCGAATTCTTCATTTACAAGGGATAAAATCATGTTATCTTCACTGATTGCAGTGGCAGTCCCTGTGTTTTCAAAAATAGCCCTATACCTGGTTTCAGATTTTTTCAAAGCTTCTTCAGCCCGTTGACTATCCAAAACCTTCCATACTGCATCCATTAAAAGTTCAAGTTGTAGAACATCTGTTTCTGTGTAGTTAGTCTCTTTGTTGGCCACTCCCACTACAGCAACAATTTCATCACCGCTAATAACCGGGATGGTCATGAATTTATAAAGAGGTGCATGACCCTTAGGATAACCCTTTTTAAGTGGATGGGGAACTTTAAAATCATTTATAATGATTGGCCTCTTTTGACGGACTGCTTCACCCCATATACCAGTCTTATCCAGTTCATAAACTGACTGTTTATCAGTAAGGGTACACTCACCCATAACCTCCTTTGACCATGTATTCAGAATAAATTCTTTCCTATCTTCATGGTAGTAATAGATATATCCTAACTTACTTTCAGTTAGCTTCAGGGCCTCTTCAAGAGCATAATCCAGGAAGTCCTGTACAGATTCTGATCGGTACTGAAGTATCCTTACCAAACTTCTCAAACGATTCTGGTTTTGCTCAAGTTCCTCTTCATACTGTTTTATTTCAGTCAGATCATCATAAACAGCAACTATATCCCCTGATGGAAGTTTATAAACATAGTTTTCCCTCCATCCACTTACTCTTTCATCCTCGTAAATAGAAACTGGCTTTTTTTCTCCTTTTCCAGTTTTCCAAACCCTCTGAAAGACTTCTAAAAGCCCGAATTCCACAACTGCAGGGAAAACTTCGCTAACTGTTCTTCCAATAACATCTTCCCTCTTAATTTCTTCCATTTTTTCTGCAGCATGGTTGAAATCTTTGAATACAAAGTCGGAACCGTTATCAATTGCAGTATAAACAGCCACTGCACTTTTAATATTATCAAATATTGCCTTGTATTTACTTTCAGATCTCGCTAGCTTCTCTTCTGCCAGTACCAGTTCAGTGATGTCCTGATTAACACCCCTAGTTCCTATTTTCCGCCCATTTTCATCCATTGCGATTCTTATACGCACTATTATAAATCTTTTTTCTCCATCAGCCCGTATTATGCTGTGTTGGAGTGTGCTGGAAAAATCAGGATCATCAGTTTCCAAAGCCTTGGCAACTTCTTCTCCCACCAGGGTGCGTTCTTCAGGAGGAACGAATCGGGTGGCATATTCCTGGGAGGACATCTTGTTACCTCCCTGGAGTTGTGCACTTGTACCGTAGAGTGAGTAGAACTGGTCATCGAAGGTGAACATGTCACTTTCAGTATCATATTCCCAGTAAACCAGTTTGGCCATGTCCATACCCATCATCAGACGCTCTTCACTCCGCCTAAGCTTAAATTCCACTTTTTTATCCTCAGTTACATCTATTAAAATAGCTAAAACTGCGGGTTTGCCCCCGTAAATGATGTTTCCTGCCGAAATAACAAGATAACGTACATTGCCAGATTTAGTAACATATTTAACTTCATAGGTATTAGGAACTTTTTCTCCATGTAATCTGGCCTGCCCCAGATCCTTTAACATTTTTTGGTCATCAGGATGGAAACCATCCCAGAAATTCATTGCATAAAGCTCTTCTTTACTGTATTCACTTATTTTAACCGCATACTCATTGGCATATAAAGTTTTGTTATCCTGATAAACAATAATGGATACTGGAGCATTGTCGGCTAACACTCTGAACTTTTCTTCACTTTCCCTTAACGCATTTTCAGCCAGTTTACGTTGCGTTATATCAACCATAACCCCAATAAGACCTGCAATGTTGCTCTGGTTATCATTAAATGTTGTCTTTTTAAATAGCACAATGTGCCGTGAATGATCAGCATACTGAACTGGTGCCTCATATGACTGTGAACCCGGATTTTCAAAGAGTTCTTTATCCTTTTTGTGATATTTATCTGCCAGTTCTTTCGTAGTTACTTCATAAACAGTTTTCCCAATAATCTCATCCTTTGAAAGTCCTATAAAATCTTCAAATGCCTTGTTACAACCAATATAAGCATAATTTATGTCTTTATAAAACACAGGATAAGGTATGGTATTAATTAGATACTGTAGGAAATGATATTGCTCTATAATTGATTCTTCACTTTTTTTATGTTCAGTAATGTCATTATAAAAAATAGAAATTCCATCCTCAAGTGGATACGCACTTATTTCCAGCCACTTATCATACGATTCATAATAAAACTCAAAGTAAGAGGGAATTCTTTCATCCATCACTTTGTGATATTCCTGGTCAAATTTAGTACCAACCGTATCTGGAAAAACTTCCCATAGGGTTTTACCCATTAATTCTTCCCTTGTTTTGCCCATGAGCTTCAGTGCCATGTCATTTACAAAGGTGTATTTCCATTCTTTATCCACATTTACAAATGCTTCACCCATACTCTGCAATATATTCTCCAATCGTTTTTTACCATTAGAAACAGCGTTTTCTGCCTGTTTACGATCAGTTATGTCTTCCAATGTTTCTAAAGCCCCCATGATTTCTCCTTCCGAATCTTTTAAAGGGGCTGCAGTGAATCGTAACCATTTTCCAGTTTCTCCCAATGAGGGGAAGAAATCCTCAACTTCGAATGCTCCTTTTAAATGCTCTGATTCCTTATATTTTCCAGAGTACCAGTTATCAATGGTTACCATATCCTCATCTAATATTAAATCAGCCAAACATGGCCTTTTTCCACTATAAAATGCCTTCCAGTGCTGGTCAGTGCCTATAATTTCCTCAGGAGAAATTTCACTGTATGATGCCAAGGCCTGGTTCCAATAAAGAACGCGATGATTTTTATCAATAACAAATTGTAATATGGGGGAACTATTAATTATGTCATTCAACTGTCTTTGACTATCTTTAAGTTGCTTTTCCACTTTTTTTCGATGGGTGATATCAGTGAACATGCAAAATGAACCGTTAAATTTCCCATTAAGATCCCTTAAAGCAGTGGCAGCAGTAAGAGTTGAAACTTCTCTACCATTTTTATGCTTGAAACGTTGCTCATAACTCTCAGAAAATCCTTCAAAACTTTTTTTTATGCGTTTTTCATGAACAGATATATCTTCTTCAAACATGAATGTGGTTACTGGTTTTCCCATCATTTCTTCTACTGTATAACCCAAAATTTGCACCATTTTCTGGTTAACATAGATGATATTAAAATCATCATCCACACTCCAAATTCCTTCGTTAGCTGCCTCTACAATAAACTTGTAACGCTTTTCGCTTACTCTTAACTTTTTTTCCATCTTATTTTTATAAAGAGCAAGTTCTATTGCATATTTAAGTTCAGAAGAGCCATATGGCTTTATAATATATCCATAAGGTTCGGTTAATTTAGCTCTTTGTATTGTTACATCTTCAGAATGAGCGGTTAAATAAATTACTGGTATTAATAATTCTTTTATTTTAGAAGCAGCATCTATGCCATCTATTTCTCCTTTTAAAACTATATCCATCAAAATAAGATCTGGCGTAATCTCTAGGGCTTTATGTATGGCCTCTTCACCATCAGAAGCAACATAAGGAACCTCATAATCCAATGATTCCAGGGTGCGCTTAATGTCCATGGCTTCTATTCCATCATCCTCCACCAGGAGAATTTTTTCTTTTGCCAAAAAATCACCCATCCTCCAATTATCCCTGAACGTAATTTCATGCAGTTTTTTATGTGAAATTATATGTTTTTACTCATATTTTATTTTTGTCAAACAAAATGGGATTTGTCAAAAAAAGGGCAAGTAGAGCATAAATTTCTATCCCAAAGGTATTTCTAAACAGAGATACATAATAATCATAAAATGTGAAGATTTAAATGGAGGGGGATGTAATAATGGAAAGGCAAAACCTTATTTTAACAGCCGTGGTTATATTAGTAATATTATTGGCTTTTATTGTTGCTATAACCCTATCTGGAAATAACAGCTTTCAAACCGGCCAGTTGTATTTTGAATACCCTAATGCCTGGAGCCAAGACCATATTACTGGAAATTTCAGTCAGGGAACTATCTATTCCGAAGTCATATTCAAATCCAATTTCCCCAGTGCCAACGGACAGGATCAACCTGCTTTCATTATACTGAATTTGCAACCAAAGCCACAGGGCTTAATCAACACTCCTAATGCAACATCTCTAGTCACCAATGCCAGTAATTCTTCAACAGTTACAGTAGGGGTTTCCAATTTCACCGCCATTCAAGTGGGAAGTTACAGCCAGAACATAGCGCAAAAAACAACTGTTATTGAAAAAAACAATTACTACTACACCATCGAATACATATGCCTTCCTTCTGCATTGAATCAAACTGAAGAAGCATATAACCAGATTTTACAGACATTTAAGATTGTTTAAATAAATTTTTCTCTTATTTTTTCTTATTTCTCTTATTTTTTCTTAATTTACATCAAAAATATCATCCTAGATACAAAGCAAAAAAAAGGAACTTGAATTATAATCCACCATTCATATTCACTAAAGTTCTTCCCGTTCATGATCTAATATCCGTGCAATAACCATACCCGGATCTTTTAACTCTTCCAGATCATAGTAACGTCCCCCCGCAGCAAGGGCCAGTTCCATGTTTACTTCATGACCATAACGCACAGACCGTTCAAAGTTAATTACCACTGTATGTATCTCGTTTTCTTTAATCTTCTCTGCAAGGTTAAGGGCATCCTTCATGGGCCCCTCTTCCAGGGCAATATTGGGCATACCATCAGAGAGTATAAGGAGTAGTGGTACAAATTCTGCCTTTAATTTCTCCTTTTTTAGAATTTCCAGACCTTTCTTCATCCCTGCAGCCAGTGGTGTTGTTCCTCCCACTTGAATGTTGTCCACTTGTTCACGGAAAGAGGTGGCTCTGCGGGTGGTGGGAATAATTACCTCTGCTTCATTTCCTTTAAACCCGATAACACTTATCCTGTCCTGATGACGGTTAGCATCGCCAATAACACTGTTTAAAATCCCCTTCAACCTATTTACTTTTCTATCAGAGAACATGGACCCACTGATATCCACCACCATAACAATGGATGCCTTAGCACCATGTTTACGGATTTTATGACGTAGATCTTCGCTTTTAACATTAATGTTACCATGAGAACTAAGAGCTGCCGCCCTTAATGTTGCATCAATGGCAATATCTCCAGAAGAGTCCTTTGGAAGTTTACTTTTGATATAACGTCCTTTTTGAGTTTTTGAATCAATTCTTTTACCGTAAAGGCGTTTTTTCTTTTTCCCCTTCATTTTAAGGAGTTTTTTCACATCCACTTCTTCTTCCTGGGCTTCGACCTTCTGCTCATCCTTTTTAAGGGTTTTAAGTTTCATTCCCTTCTTTTTCTGTTCACTTTCTATTTTCTCTGGGGCTTTTTTTTATCATCCCCGTTATTCTCCTCGGAAAGTTTATTTACAGAATTTTCTATTTGTTTTTTTATTTTTTCCTGGTCCACTGATTTTTTATGGAATCTTTCACCTAAAACCAGGGCAGCTGCCTCTTCCACATCTATAGGTTCAACTTCCTGGTGTTTATAATATGCAGCAAGGGTTTTTGAGGTCTTTAAAATGGCAATGTCTGCCCTATGACCATCTACGCCCATGTCAACACAAAGATGTGCTATCACTTTCATCATATCCTGTGAAACCTTGATCTTAGGGAGAAGTTTCCTGGCTTCAATAATATTTTCTAGGATCTGGTCCTGATATTCCCGAAATTCTTCCCTGAAGGTGTTGGGATCTTTTTCAAATACCTCTCTCCATTCCATGATCTTCACACGGTCATCAATATCCATGATACTCTGAACTGAGATTTGCAGACCTATCCTATCGGATAACTGTGGTCTTAGCTCTCCTTCAGCCGGGTTCATGGTTCCCACCAGTATGAAGTTAGAGGGGTGGGCCAGTGAAATACCTTCACGTTCCACAGTGTTAATTCCATAAGCAGCAGCATCTAAAAGGACATCTACCAGGTTGTCATCCAGGAGATTTATTTCATCAACATATAAGATGTTACGATTTGCATCGGCAAGTATACCCGGTTCCAATGCCTTCATACCCTCTTTAAGTGCCTTTTCAATGTTTATTGATCCAACCACCCGGTCTTCAGTGGCTCCCAAGGGCAGTTCCACCACCCTCATTTTCTTCTCCTCAACTTGGATCTCTCCTGATTCTGTATCTTTGCAGGAATCACAAGAGGAGGCCGGATCATCGGGATCACAGTTGAAGGGACATCCCTTAATAACTCGTAATGAGGGTAACAGATCTGCCAGGGCACGTACTGCAGTGGTCTTGCCAGTTCCTTTATCACCCTTAATCAGCACTCCACCAATAGAGGGGTTGATTGCATTCAATACCAGGGCTTTTTTAACTTTTTCTTGGCCAACAATAGCTGAAAATGGGAAAATCAGGTTTTTCAATAGTCTCACCATCGCAATAGAAACATGAGTTCTACTAATTAAATTTGTGGAATATTTAAAGTGTTTTAGTGTTATTAATATTTGGTTTTATAGAATAAATAATGTGTTATGGTTTTTGCAATCTATTCAATTGAGCATTCGACTTTTCATATCGTGAAAGTTATTTCTTAACAAAACCGGAATTCCAAAAAACTAAATATTATCGATTACATAACAAATTTGGTGATTTATAATGTGCACTGTAGGCGGCCCAATGGCTGACATTAAAATGAAAGAACTTAAAACCAAAAGATATCGTTGTTTAGACTGCGACAATGAATTTAAAGGCATTGGAAGGAGGATAGTATGCCCTTCATGTCAGTCTGAGAATGTGGAAGCACTAGAGTAAAACTTACACTAAGAGCATTATGGTACAGAAAATTCCCCTCCAACCGGATGAAATTGTTTTTTTGAAGGGTAACACCGGGACTGTGGGGGTAGTTAAGTTTGCAAAAAACGGGCACATATTTATTGGAACCCCTGATAAAGAAGAAATTGTGATGTTCTTAGAAAAAGAAGACCTCATTGCCGTTTCTGCCATAAAATCTGGTTCTTTCAGTGAGGATGGAATAAAATCATTGATTTTTTTATTAAGGGATGTAGGGGCACCCCTGGTGGTCTTACCCTCTGATCACCCTACTTCAAAAAGACTGCCCATGGTGGCCAGTTGTGGGGAGAGAGTGCGCCTGGATTGCAACATCACCCCTGGGACCCATCCGGAACAGGATATCTTATGCGCCTGTGATGATCTCTCTGGAGTTGAGATTAAAGGAGTTAAAGGCGGCTTAGAGATCAAAGGCCCCTTAAAGGAATTTAAAGTAGAAAAATTCCAGTAGAGAATTCTCTAGATTAATCCTTAAAGATTACTATATAAATAACCATGTATAATGAATGGTTAGTTAATAACCAAGTTTAATATAACATAATAAATAGATGATAAGGTACTTGATATCCCTATTTAATTTCCATATTTTAAAAGGATAATTAGTTAAGGATTATAAAAATGATAAATCCTTTGATAATAACACCTCCAAATGATTCTCTAAGGATACTTCTTAAAAATATGACAGATTCTTAAATTCTACAGAAATATAATTTTTAGATGAATTAACATGACTTTAGATGATTAACATGACTATTGCCGAGTTTTACCAGATATTTGGCCAGGTTGTTTTTGTGGCTGGAATTCTTCTTCTGATTTTATTATCAGTCACCCTTATACTGGGCCGTATGCTAATTGAAAAAGACAGACTTGTTTTCCCTAAACTGTTACTATTCACCATTGACGTTTTTTATGGGTTATTTAAAAAGTTTTCAGAAAATCTGGGAGTGGATGCCAAGATCGTGGATCAAATTGGGGTTGAAGTCCGTAACAAGGTTAATGAAAAAATATTCAGGAAAACAAAACCCAAAGATAAGATACTGGTCCTTCCCCACTGTCTGAGGCATAAAGACTGTGAAGCCACCCTTGAATCCTCCGGATTAGTGTGTAAAAATTGTAACCTATGCGTAATTGGTGTCTTAAAAGAAAAAGGGGAAGAAATGGGTTATGAGGTTTTCATAATACCAGGTTCCACCTTCCTCAAAAAGATCGTTGAAAAAAATAGTTTCAAAGCCGTTTTAGGGGTTGCCTGTTATCAGGACCTTAACCTGAGTATGATGAAACTCTCCAAATTTTCATGTCAGGGTGTGCCCCTATTAAAGGATGGTTGTATAAACACCAAGGTTGATGCACGCATGGTTCTGGATAAAATGGGGGTTGAACTGGGTAAATCTCCTAAAAAATCAGGAAGTTCGTGTAGTAATGAACCGGAACACCGTGGATCACTATAACCCTCAAACTAACCTCTTTTTTAAAATTATTTTAATATCCGACTTTGTGGAATGTTTACAACATATGGATTCACCATTCATGGCGCAAAAACATTCCATAATCCATGAAAAATAATTGAAGCATAAGTTTTACCAGTTTTAAGGCGCAGATATCCGACTATTAATCCTAAAACTAGGCCTATTCCCATTTTAGAGATCATAATCATGGTCAAACTACCCGTAGCCAAAGGGTGAAGCATTAAAACATCCACATATCCCAGATGCCACACCATAAAAAGTATAGTTACAGTGAAGAGTGTTAACCCATTGGGATTGACCATCCCTCCAGATTCAGAGATCTTGCCCCATATATAACCCCTGAATAAGAGTTCTTCAAATAAAGGAGTTATTATACCAAATAGCAAACCCAAAATCAGGACATGAAGCTCCCATTCAAATGTATATGGACTCACTACCAGAATTACCAGCAATGTTAACCCCAGGATATATAATATCCTGGTTCTCAGGCGAATATCATCCCAGTTAAGTCCTAAATTCTTCAAAGATGGTTTAAAATATAAAAACAGAATTATCCCCATGATTATATAAGTCAAACCATTTAATAACTGGAAAAGGACTATATTAGTCCCTGGCTGGACAACAGTCCAGAGGCCACAAAATATAACCGCCCTTACACCTTGTATAATAACCAATGCCAGAATAATTCTCAGCACAAGTTTTAAAAAGTTGTTTCTGTCTGGTAAAGAATTGAAAAATTTCATTTTAAAGCTCCTTTTTTGAATTGCAACATTATCAAATGTTTTAAAGTTCATAGTTTGTTCATGGTTCAAAAATATTCCATAAACCATGGATAATAATTGAAGCATATGTTTTGTCTGATTTAAAACGTAAAAAGCCTACAATTAGACCTAAAACTAAAGATATCCCAATTTTTAAGGTTATTAACATGCCTGCATTGCCCATAATCACAGGATTTCGGATGAAAAAATCAATATAACCCAATTGCCATACTCCAAAAAGGAGTGTAACTGTTAAGAATGTTAAAATATCTGGGCTAATAATTCCATCTGATTCATTTAACTTACTCCAGATATAACCTCTAAATAACAATTCTTCAAATACAGGAGTTATTATACCGAATACCATGGAGAAAATAAGAACGCTAAGCTCCCATTCAGATATATACTGGCTTAAAATGAGTGTACTAAGTACAGAAAAACCAGTAATATAAAGTATCCTTGTTCTCAGCCCGATACTGTCATATCCCAATCCAAGATCATTTAAAGACGGTTTAAAATAGATAAGCAGGATCATACCCACTATTATAAAACTTAAACCATTCCAAATAATATGTAATAACACCAATGGTTGGGTAATGGCCGATAAAACTCCAAAAAGGATTACTCTTAAAAATTGTATACCAGCCAAGACCAGTATTATTTTTAAAACCAGCTTCAGGAAGTTGTTTCTGGCTTCATGAGTTTGGAAAATTTCCATGAGCATCCTCTCATTAATCTTATTTGTAGATAAAAATATCCTCAATTTGCACTTTAAAGAATTTAGCTATTTTAAAAGCTAAAATCAAGGAAGGATCATATTTCTCCTTTTCTATGGCAATTATAGTCTGTCGAGTTACGCCCAATCCCTTGGCTAGTTCTTCCTGGGTTAAATTCTGCGTAGCTCGATATACCTTGAGATTATTCTTCATATAAATCAGGACCCATATTTTTTATCGTAATAGCCATAGAAGATGTAATATAACAGTAACAGGGCAACTGCTGCATAGGAAAGGGTAAACCCTGCCTGGGTAAAATCAGGGTACTCATTTCTCAGCATGATAAGGAACATTCCAATAAAAGCTATGGAAATAGAAAAAAGCACTATGGCCATCCTAGATGCCTTTTCACTCACTTTAGCTATTCTTTCATCTTCAAGGATTTCATCGGTATTCTTTTTGTAAATGTAGGATATCATAGTACCAATTACAATTGCAAGAATGGCGAGAAGGAGGTTTTCAGTGATAACCGATAATCCCACTACAGTTGCAACGAATATAGCAACAATTATTCTTAGAATCTGATAATTTTTCATAAGATCACCTTTTATAAGTTTTTACACCTAGAATTTCCGATTGTAATATGCTCGAGATGTGAAGTACAAGATAAAACAGAACACTGCGGCTATAATCAGTGTACACCCTGCCTGCAATAATTGAGGGTAACTGTCCCTCAGGGCAATAAGAATGATACCAGCATAAATTATAACCGCTACAAATATTCCGAACGTCATTGTAGCTGCCTTCTCGTTGATTAATTGAGTTCTTTCATCTTCCACAACAACACTGTTGTCTTTCTGGAAAATTTCTTGTAAATTATCTCTATGGATGTACAATACCGCGCATAATGCAATTAAAAGGATGATTGCCAGCAGAACAATGTAAATATTCCCCAGTATTAGACCAGCAATCCATAGACCAGTTATAAACACTGAAAGTATTTTTAAAAATAACCCTGATTCGAATATGGACAGTATTTTTAATACTATTCCGGACTTTTTATCCAAATTATCACCTTCTTTCAAATTATCACCTTCTACTATCTTCATCCATTTTTTTATCCATCAAACTATCATCTTTTTAAATAATCTCCATAGAGCCACGTTTGAAGCAAAAACCGTGGAAAGTAGCTGTAATAAGGGAGATATGAATATCATCAGAATCATCCATCCAATGAAGCTTATTTTAGGGTCATAAAGAATCATTGGAATTCCAGTATTTACAAAATCTGCACCAGGATTAAGGAGCATTGTGCTTAGGGGCACCCAAATACACAGCATCAAAATAAATGTGAAAAGGGCAGTATACAGTGAATATTTTAAAATTTCATTTAAGATTGTGCTTACATCTTTTTCATTGAGTGCTGAATGTTTAGCTATGTACCAACCTACTGGAAATCCCAACAGTATGCACAAAAAAGGGACACCCATCCCTATTCCTGCGAAAAATGTGTCTATGAGCATATAGACTAAAAAAAATTTCTTTTTGCCCATTTTATAAATTTTATTCATTTATTCTCCCTCAATCTCCACTTATCATACAACTCTTAATTATTAAAGACTCTAGGATTTTTTTAAAAATTTTAATTTCACCACTATTCCATGTAAAGTAAACTATACATTATGTTATATAAACTTTACTAAATGTAACTACTAGTTTACAAAATAACAAATTTCACAAAATAGCGAAATAGACTCCTAACCAATAAAGATAAAAAATAAACCAAAATATATAATAAAAAATAGATTTGCATAAGAAAAGAATAAATCATAGCTAAAGAAACAAAGATGAGAATTATTCCTAAAATAAAAAATCATGTTTTTTGAAGAATAAAATATTAAAATTAGTTTAAAAATAGTGAATTAATCATAAATAAAACTTAATATATATTTTAAAGCCTTGATTTGCTTTTAAAGTCTTTTAATTTGTTTTGAAGCATTTTAATTTGTTTTAAAGTATTATGGTTTGCTTAACTCATTTAATATCTCCGTAGAGACACGTAAGAACTTTTCTACTAATTTACGATACTTTTCTTCACTTTCTTTCAACTTTTTCTCCATCTGGTGTTTGTATATGGCCATTTCTATGGCACTCTGGATTTCACGATCCTCAAATGGTTTCAGGACATAACCAAATGGTTCAGTTACCTTGGCCCTTTCCAGGGTTTTTTCATCAGAATAAGCAGTTAAATAAATAATAGGAATATCATAAAGTTCGCGTATGTTCTGGGCTGCATCTATTCCATCCATCTCTCCTTTGAGCACAATATCCATCAAAACCAGGCTGGGTTTCAGTTCTCCTGCTTTTTGAATGGCTTCCTCCCCTGTATCAAAAATCCCCAAAACAGAATAGCCCATATTCTCCAGTCGATTTTTGACATCAGCCGCAACGATAATCTCGTCTTCCACCAGCATAATACTTGTATCAGCCATAAAGTTCCCATCCTTAAAACATCATATAACGCCTGTTTACATTATTAAAATAACATATACTCATTATTTTCCTCTTTTTTATTATTCTACCCCATAATATTCATCTTTCCCCAATTTTTTTCATCTTCCATTAATTCTTCCATAAATGTTTATCTCATGATTTTTTTAGACTCATGGAAATTACATTAACCAGAAATCAAATACAATGTTATATTTGTCATTAATATAAATTATTAATTGCGATTGAAACCCAATTAAATTTATATAAAATAAACTTTCCATCGTGAATACATGAACAATCATGATAAATGTTAAAATGATTACAGTAGAAATAATTAAAATTATACCTAAATTATTTAATGAACTGGTATTGATGAAATGGTATTGTGAATGAATGGTGATGATCAAAACCAAAAAGGATATTCACTTATAATTACACTATCAACTTTTCAATTAGACATTCCAACAGGGAGAATAATCATGACATATGATATTCGATCTACTAAAAAAACAGCTCTTTTTTTATGATCCCGGTTACTTTATCTTCTTTTTCAGAGAAAAAACATGTGCCTGATTCTAAAAAATTTGCAAGGTTTAAAAAATGAACGAAAATGTTGATAACCTGCTTAAGGTTATAAAGAACCAGTTCAACCAGGAAAAAGGAGATATAGAGAAAGTTCAGAGGGACTTTGATGAATTTTATCTTTCTTTTAGTTCCAAGGGTCCTCTAAAAATTACAAGCGAACCTGATGCGCCAGTGCCTTCTTACTGGATTGTGACTCCTCAAAGTAGCTATAAGAAAGTGATTTTATTTTTCCACGGGGGTGGCATTAACCTGGGATCCACCCATGGTCACCAGGACCTCTGCCAGAGATTATCCAGATACACTGGTTTTTCAGTGTTCAGTGTTGATTACAGTTTAGCCCCTGAACATCCCTTCCCTGCAGCAGTTGAAGATTGCATCCTATCTTACCTCTGGCTGCGTGATGAAGGTTTTCAAGCCAGTGAACTGGTGGTTGCAGGGATATCTGTCGGAGGTAATCTGGCTCTGTCCACCTTACTTGCCCTGAAAAAGATGGGAGAAACACTGCCTCTGGGTGGGGTTTGTATGTCTCCAGTCGTGGATTTTAAATTCCCAGTGGTTTACAATCACCTGAAGGATGTTAATGACTGGATCACCTATAAAAGATTGGAAAAGATTCGGGAGTTATATCTGCAGGGGAAACCTCCTTCAAATCCCCTAATTTCCCCTATATACGGAGACTTAGAGGGACTACCACCCCTCCTGATCCAGGCCGGCAGTCGGGAGCTTCTTCTTTGTGATATCAATCGTTTCCGGGATTTAGCAGTTAAAAAAGATGTTAAAGTGAGTTTAGAAGTCTGGCAGGACATGTTCCACTCCTGGCAATTATTTTACTCCCATTTACCCGAGGGTGAAGGATCCATGAGGAGTGTTGGGGAATTTGTAAATGGACTTTGAGAAAGAGTAGATTAAAAAAAGCATGACAAAGGATAATTGCTGGTTGAAATATAAATGAAAGTTTGAAATGATAAATAGAAGTTTAGAATGAAAATAAAAATCATAACACCCACTCCTTTTGGTCCAGTGGTTCTAATCTGGTCCAGAGTCAATAGAAAGGTTAAGGTTATCAGAATACTGCTCTCCAGACCAGATATATCTGCTGAAGATCAATTAACCAATAGTTACCCCCATTATGCGGTTTCTTCCTGTGGAAAGATAGATTCTCTATCTGCAAAAATCAGAGATTTTCTTGAAGGAAAAGATGTCAAGTTCTCCCTTGATGTTGTGGCCCTTGATTCATGTCCCCCCTTTCAAAAAGCTGTTCTGCGTGCTGAGCATCAAATTCCAAGAGGAAAAGTCAGTACATATAAACTCATTGCCCGGTATCTGGGTAAAGAAAACGGAGCACGGGCAGTGGGTAATGCACTGGCAAAAAATCCATTTCCTATAATAATCCCCTGTCATCGTGCCATACGATCTGATGGTTATCTAGGTGGTTTTCAAGGCGGAATGGACATGAAACAGGTTTTACTTGAAAATGAGGGTGTCCATTTTGATGTTAAGGGACGGGTGATTGTTCCACGATTTCACTATGATTAAAATCAAATAAATGTATCCAACGGGACTTCATATAATCCATATCAAAGAATAAGCGGATAAAATAAAAATTTCTAAAGTTAAATTATAACATAAATAAGAATATTGAATTTAAAAAGGTAAGTTGAACAAATAACAATCCAAGAAATGAAATCTGAATTAGGAGGTCTTCTTATGAAGAAAGTTCTAATGATATGTGCCAGCCCCCGGAAAGAAAGCAACACCATGCAAGTCCTAGAAGAATGTGCAAAAACCATAGAAAAAAATGGATTAAAAGCTGAAATACTATCCCTGCGCCAGAAGAAAATCCGTTCATGCATTGCCTGTGGAAAGTGCTCTGAATTACACCAGTGTGCTCTTAAAGATGGTCTTAACGACATAATCGAAAAGTTAAAGGAAGCAGATGGTTTCATTGTTGGTTCACCAGTGTACTTTGGTACTGCCCGGGGAGAGTTAATGTCTGCCCTGCAGAGGATTGGAATGGTTAACATGTCTTCGGGTAATTTCTTATCCTGGAAAGTAGGAGGTCCCATAGCTGTAGCCCGCAGAGGAGGGCACACAGCCACTATACAGGAACTATTGATGTTCTATTTCATCAACGACATGATCGTTCCTGGAAGCACCTACTGGAACATGGTTTTCGGACATCAACCTGGAGAAGCAAAAGAGGATACAGAAGGAATGGAAACAGCAATCCGTTTTGCAGACAATGTTGCCAAACTCATATTAAAGATAAAATAAAAAATAAAATAAAAAAAATCAGTATCAAAACCCCCCTAATAGCATGATAAAACTCCAAAAACCTTTGAAAAAGGGAAGGATCCAATAAAATGTCAGAACAGGAACTTTACCGTAAATTTGCCCGTTATTACGATCTAATCTATCAGTGGATGGACTACAAAAGCGAAGCAGAATTCATTGAGAAAATGGTGGAACTTCACCCGCACTCAGGCGGATGTGACCTTCTGGATGTGGCCTGTGGTACTGGTAACCATGCCCAGTACCTTGTAGACTCGTTCCATGTTGTTGGTTTGGATATTAACCCTGAAATGATGGAAATAGCCCGAGAAAAAGTCCCAGAAATGGAATTAATTCAGGGCAACATGAAGGAAATGAACCTGGAGAGGGACTTTGATGTTATCATCTGCCTATTCTCCTCCATCAACTACCACACCAACCTCTCGGAACTGGGAACCACCTTTAAACGATTTTATGATCACCTGAAACCAGGAGGAGTTTTAATATTTGACCTGGGATTCTGCACTGAGAACTGGGAGGAAGGCAGGATGCTGGTGGATGCAGTGGTGGAAGGAGATCTTCAATTGGCCCGAATATCCCAGAGCCGTTTATGCGATGGGGTTTTCAATGCCAACTTCGTGTTTTTGATTAAGGAAGATGGGAATATGGATTTTGAAGTTGACCAGCACCAGATTGGCGTGTTCAACACACCTGAAGTTAAAAAAATCCTGGAAAACACTGGCTTTGAAACCCGCATCTATAGTGACTACACTGATCTTCCCTGGGATGCAGAATCAGATAAAAGGCCAGTGTTTGTATGCGTTAAAACATGACGCGCAACCTATTTAAGGCCACAATATATTTAATAACTCTGAAAAAATTTAATAACTAAAAAATGAGGATATGAGCGTAAAAAATATTTTTAAAGGCCCCATCTTTTAGATCAGTTCAAATAGGGGTTTAAAATCGTCATAATAGGAGGAAAGTCATGAAGATTGCAATTGCAACCTCAGACCGAATAAATACCGATCATTTCGGCCGGGCCAGAGGATTCGCCATATACCAGTGGAATGATGATAAAGTGGAATTTATCAAATACATGGAAACTAACATCAACCCTCAAGAAAAACATCAATGGCATGAAGGTCTCAGGATTTTGGGAGATTGTGAGGTCATAATAGCGGCCCAGGCAGGGATGAAAGCCAAATATGGTATAAAAAAGGCCAATCTAAAATTGGTTGAGGATGAAGGAACTGTTGAAGAGGTTTTAGAGCGTTTCATTAAACATGAAAAGTTTATGAGTGAATTATAATAGGATTAATAAAACTATATTAATGAAAAATTAGGCCTAACAGAAACTAGGACTAAAATATACAGTTCCTAGAATAACTCCATTATTCAAAAATCAACATAATATCTTTGGGATTATCCGGATGTACCATTACTGGTATTTTCCTACCTTCGGGAATTGACCCCATGTCTAATAGATTTACTATTTCTTTATGTTCCAGCTCGTAGGGTTCCAGATCAGGAGTGGTGATGAGAAGTTTGAATTTAACTTGTGGCTGTTCATTGATGTAAGTTCCAGTCTGCTCCCTGCTTAATATCTCTGCTTCACCCCTTATACCATCATTAATAAGAAATGTCTCCCGATCGTTAATCCTTTTGTAATAGTAATAAACTCCTAAAGCTCCCATAAGCGGGAAAAAGATAAACGAACCACCCATAAAATAAAAGAAATTTTTAAGAGAATAACCATCATCAGTGAGAGCCTCAGGTGAGGCCATAATTCCAAAATAAATGAAACCCAATCCAACTATCACCAATGGTGCAGTGGTTATTATCCACAACTTATTAGATGTTTTCCACATTCATATTCCCCCAATTTCTGTTATCCTGAATCATTTTCCAGAATTAATCTGGCCTAAAATGGTAATTTAAATTAATTTTCATTAATTATTTTGATACATGTTTATTTTTATAATCCCCAAATAAAAAATTTTACTTGGCTCCAGTGACAATATTACCCTAGGGAGTGGAAAATGATGGAATTATTCACCTATTCCAATATCCTGGCCGGAGTGCTGATTCTAATAATCGGTTTTGGATTTCATTTCATAGGTCAGCTAATCAGTGTTCTGGATTGGAAAAGGGCTGTTAAACTGGGAATAGCAGAAAAAGAAATATTACCTGAGTATCGGGATTATGAGCTGGGCATGGCCATGGCTGATATTCTCGTGGGATGGGTTTATGTACTCATAGGTGTGGGGCTGATTTTGGATATTTCCTGGAGTTTCAAGCTGGCCTGGATCCCAGGGGTGATATTCATCTACCACAGCATAAGTTTCTGGTTCTGGAGCCGAAACCAGGAATATCGGGGCTATAAATACCGGAGCACCATTGGAAGAATGGGTTGGTTCCTGGCGAACCTGTTAAGTGGGATTTTTATTATATTATTTGCATGGTAAGGTTTAAAGGTTTAAGTAATAATGGAAACCCCCAGAAAGGTTTGAAAATCTCTTGACCGAAAATATTTTACCTTCATGGCTTTAATGGTTACATTACCATATTTTTATCCAGTAGATACAACTGTTCAAAAGGTAGATAAGTGACAGATGCAAGAGATAATAAACCCCACAATATAAGCTCTGGAGGAATGATTTTTATCCATCCTTCAACCTTTGGGAATATTTATAAACCATGAATGAGATTTATAATAAATGATTCTAAACTTTTAGACTGGTTGTGATTTTTCGAATTTATTTAGAACTGCGAGTTCTATGAAATAGAAATCTTACGAAATAATACGTGAATATAATGATACGTAACAATAAGTGATTATTATGGCTAAAGCAAGACGCAGAAGAGTAAGAGATACATGGAAAGATAAACAATGGTACACTATTACTACTCCTAAAGAATTTGGAGACGCTGAGATAGGCACCACCCCTGCCCGGGAACCTGAGATGCTCCTCAAAAGAAGAGTTGAATCCACTATGAGAGAGCTTACTGGTGATTTCAGTAAACAGTATGTGAAATTAAAGTTCCAGATCAGTGAAGTTGCCGGAGACACCGCCACCACCCGTTTCATAGGCCACCAGGTTACCAGTGATTACGTAAGAAGTATGATCAGGAGAGGAACCAGCCGTATCGACGCTATAGTTAAAGCCGAGAGTAAAGACGGGCAGAAAATGAAGATCCACGTCCTGGCCATCACCATCAAAAGGGCCAAATCATCACAACAGCGTTACATCCGGGAAACTGTTGAAAAACTGGTAGTGGACGCCGCAGCTCAGAAAAACTTCGTGGAACTGGTGGAAGACATAATAGGTGGGAAACTAGCCTCCTATGTTTACCATGAAACCAAGAAGATCTACCCCCTTAAAAGGGTGGAAGTAATTAAAACCAAAGTAGTTGACGATAAAAAATCATAAATCTGGGAGATAGATGATTATCTGGGAATATGTGATCCTCCTGGTGATCATAGGGCTGATTACCTACAAGAGAAAGGCCCTGGATCTCCTGGGATCCATCTTCATGATCATAATGGGTGTGATCATCATCTTCGCCGCCGGTGTAAACTGGCTTTTATTAATATTTTTATTTCTTATTCTGGGAGTTGCGTTCACCCGGTATAAACACGATTATAAAAAGGAGATCGGAGTTTATGAAGGGACTCGAACCATTAAAAACGTCGTCTCCAACGGAATTGTGGCCTTTGTAATGGCTGCTTTCGGCAATTATGCCGGATTCATTGGTTCCATAGCCACTGCCACTGCTGACACAATGGCCAGCGAGGTAGGAGTGGCTACAACCCCCCGTCTTATAACTAACCTTAAAAAAGTTCCCCCTGGTACTGATGGTGGAATTTCAGTCCTTGGAACATTCGCAGGGATAATTGGGGCAGGTTTAATTGGATTAGCAGCTTATATCCTAGGTGTGTACCCTGATCTGGTTAAAACTATGGAAATCGCAATTATAGCAGGGACTTTTGGGTGTTTCGTAGACAGTATACTGGGAGCAGTGCTGGAAATAAAGGGTTACTTATCCAATGAACATGTTAATCTTTTAGCTACCCTAGCCGGAGCTTTATTGGGAAATATCATGGTATGGGTGATATGGTGATAAAAATGAAGGGAATCATAATGATAATTGATGGGATGGCAGACCGCCCCCTTAAGGAATTAGGAGGTAAAACCCCCTTAGAAGCAGCTCAAACCCCAAATATGGACCGAATGGCACAGTTGGGAGTTAATGGAATTATGGACTCCATAAAACCTGGAATAAGACCAGGGAGTGACACAGCCCACCTATCCATACTGGGATATGATCCCTATCAAGTTTACACCGGGCGAGGGCCATTTGAAGCTGCGGGAGTGGGAGTAGAAGTTATGTCTGGAGACATAGCTTTCCGTTGTAACTTTTCCACAGCCAACGAGGATGGTATCATCACTGACCGCAGGGCAGGAAGGATCAGAGCAGGTACCAAAGAGCTGGCAGAGACACTTAATTCCATTGGACGAGAAAAAGATGTTGAAGTCATATTCAAAGAATCCACCGGTCACAGAGCAGTTCTGGTTTTAAGGGGAGATGGTTTATCCGATCAGATATCTGATGCTGATCCCAAACACGATGGGAAAAAAGTCAAAGAAGTGGTAGGGTTAGATGGCTCCCCCCAGGCTGAAAAAACCGCTATTATTCTTAACAAGGTGATCCAGAAATCTTATGATCTACTGAAGGATCATCCAGTTAATCTTAAACGTATCGAAAACGGAGAGCCCCCTGCAAACATCGTATTACCCCGAGGTGCTGGTGCAGTACCAAATGCAGAACCGTTTAATGACAAATACGGTATTAAATCTGCATGTATAGCTGAAACAGGACTTATTCAAGGCATTGCACAGATAGCAGGTATGGATATCATTGAAGTGGAAGGGGCAACTGGTGGAGTGGACACCAATCTGGACAGTATCACCCGCAGTATCCTGTTGAATGCTTCACTTGACTATGATTTCCTACTCATAAACATTGACGGTGCTGATGAAGCAGGTCATGATGGTAACCTAAAGGAGAAGGTTGAATTTATTGAAAAAGTTGATGATGTAATTGGTAGGGTAATGGAACTGGAAGATGTTTACTTCATCCTTACTGCTGATCATTCCACTCCCATCTCAGTGATGGATCACACCGGAGACCCGGTTCCCTTAGTGATTAAAGGTCCTGGTGTGAGGGTGGACCAGGTTACCCAGTTCAATGAGCGAGCTGCTGCCAGTGGTGGTCTTTCTAGAATAAGAGGCAGCGATATCATGAACATACTTATGGATCTCATGAACCGATCCACCAAATTTGGAGCGTAAATCATGGAACATGAGATTCCCAAACTCTTCGGTACCTCCGGGATACGGGGGAAAATAGCAGAAGAAATAACCCCTGAACTGGCACTGAATGTTGGAAAAGCCATCTCCACCTACCTCGGTAAAGGACATGAAGTGGTGGTGGGATATGACACTCGAACTTCCAACCTGATGCTGGAAAGAGCGGTCAGTGCCGGGATCCTGCAGGGCGGCTGTCATGTCCTGAGTGTAGGAATGGTCCCCACACCAGTGGTAGGCTACGCCACCATGAAATTAAATGCAGATGCCGGAGTGATGATCACCGCATCCCATAATCCTTCACCAGATAATGGGATTAAACTATGGAATCCGGATGGAATGGCATATCTACAGGAACAGGAACGGACCATCGAGAAAATAATCCATGAAAATAATTTTTATAAAGCATCATGGGAAGATATCGGTAAAATCACAGATATAAGTCCGGTTGTGAATGATTATATTGAAGATCTCCTTGAATTGATGAATATTAAGCCCGGTTTGAAAGTAATTGTTGATTGTGCTAATGGTGCTGCATCCCACTTATCTCCACTCATTCTCAGAAAGGCCGGTTGTAGGGTGGTGAGTTTAAATGCTCAGCCAGATGGTTTTTTCCCGGGAAGGAAGCCCGAACCATCCGAAGCAAACCTACAGGAGCTGATGAAGGTGGTGAAGGTCACTGGCGCAGATTTAGGAATAGCCCATGATGGTGATGCTGACCGCATGATAGCAGTGGACGACGAGGGTAGAATGGCAGATTTTGACAAACTATTAGCCCTGGTATCAGCAGAAATAGGTGGCTGTGTGGTTACCACAGTGGATGCCTCAGCCTGTATTGACCGTACCCTGGAAGAAGTTGGGGGCACAGTGGAAAGAACAAAGGTGGGTGACGTGCATGTGGCAGAGATGATCCACACAATCGGTGCAAACTTTGGCGGTGAACCCTCTGGCACATGGCTACACCCCCAGTTCTGTATGTGTCCTGATGGGATATTATCCGCCCTAAGGGTAATTGAATTAGTTCAAAATAAAGGACCCTTATCCAAACTCCTGGACGATATTCCCAGTTATCCCACCATAAGAGATAAAATTGACTGCCAGGAAGATCAAAAGGATCCCATTATGCGTAAAGCTGAGACTGAACTCTCCTTGATTTATGAAGATGTGGTAAATATTAACCTTAAAGATGGAGTTAGAATATCATTCACTGATGGTAGCTGGGTTCTGGTAAGGCCTTCGGGAACTGAGTCATTCATCCGGATAACTTTAGAGGGAAAAACAGAGGATAAAGCACGGATTATACATGAAAAGGCAGCAAAGTTCATCCATGATTTCTTATAAAATCTTACTTTTTATAAAATCTTAAAATATGTGGAGTTTCATATTTCAATGTGAATATAGAATGTTAAAGAGGAGTTCAAATGAGAGCGGTTATACTTACAGCAGGTGAAGGGACACGGATGCGACCCTTAACACTCACCCGACCAAAAACAATGCTCCCTGTAGGTGGGAAACCTCTCTTGGAGTATAATGTAGAAGCACTACGGGATGCGGGGATAAAAGACATCACCATGATAGTGGGTTACCAGAAAGAAGCCGTGATGGAACACTTTAAGGATGGAGAATATTTGGGAGTTAACATCACCTATGTAACCCAGGAAGAACGTCTGGGAACTGCCCACGCCATAGGACAGGTTGCAAATGTTGCAAGAGACGATAAAGATGCCATCATCGTTACCAATGGAGATATAATCCTGGAAAATGAGCTAATAAAAAGTTTAATGGATAAATATCACAGGTCCCAAGCACAATCCATTCTGGTTCTCACCGAAGTTGATGATCCTTCTTCTTTTGGAGTGGTGGAACTGGAAGGGGATTGTATAAAGGACATTGTAGAAAAACCAAACCCCGGTGAGGCTCCCAGTAATCTTATAAACGCAGGAATCTATCTTTTTGACCCCAGTATTTTTCAGGCTATTGAAAAAACCGGGAAATCTGAACGAGGAGAATATGAGATAACAGATTCCCTTAAAATCCAGATCAAAGAAGGTAAAATGGTTTTAGGTCTGGTGTCTCAGGATAAATGGATCGATGTGGGACGTCCCTGGGAATTCCTGGAATTAAACGAACATTACTTAGAAGCATCCGAAAATCAGATTGATGGTGAGATTGAACCTGGCGTTACTATTCACGGCCCGGTAATAATCAAAAAAGGGAGTATTATCCGTTCCGGAACCTATATAATGGGCCCGGTTTACATTGGAGAAAACTGTGACATTGGCCCCAATACATTCCTGCGTAAACACACTTCCATCTGTAATGATGTTAACGTTGGAAATGCAGTTGAAATTAAAAACTCAATTATTATGGACGGAACAAATGTCAACCACCTTTCGTATGTTGGTGACTCCATAATAGGGGCTCGTTGTAACCTTGCTGCCGGTACCAACATTGCTAACCTCCGTTTTGATGATGAAGGGGTAAAAGTAACAGTTAAAGGAAAAAGAATCAATAGTGGAAGGCGTAAAATGGGTGTCATATTCGCTGATGGAGTTAAAACTGGTATTAATTCCAGTTTCAATCCAGGAGTGACCATCGGTTTAAATTCTTCAGTGGGCTCTGGTGCCATAATCTATCGGGATATACCGGATAATAAGATAGTTATTCACCTTCAAAAACAGGAAATGATGGATAAAAAGTAACTTAACCCCTATTAAACATCCTCAATTATACATCTTTCAATTTTTTTTATTTTAAGATTTTTAATTCTTAAATGGTTTGTAAATTTCCGTGGATTTGGAATAATTTTTTAAAAATGGGAATTGCAGTCCTTTGTGAAAAATGTTTTTATGAATAGAGATCATAGTTTAGACTATGATTCATCCCAGTGTCCAGATTTTCCATGGTGCTCACACCATTGGAAATGTTATTATAGGTGAAAATTCTTCCATCTGGTATAATGCGGTGATAAGGGGAGATATCGAAAACATAACTATTGGCAGGTTTTCCAATGTACAGGATAATGCTGTACTTCACTCTTCAAAAGATTTCCCCCTTGAAATAGGAAATTATGTTTCAGTAGGCCATGCAGCAGTGCTCCATGGTTGCAAAGTTGAAGATAACTGTATTATTGGCATGAATGCCACTTTACTAAATGGCAGCCACATCAAAAAAGACAGTATAGTGGCCGCTGGATCTGTGGTGCCCGGAGGAAAGGTTTTCCCAGAAGGTTATCTGATAATGGGTGTTCCTGCCAGAGCCGTACGCAAACTAGGGGAAGAAGAAATAAAACAAATTAAAGATAACGCCTTACGCTATTTAAAGCTTGCTAAATCAGCAAAATGTAGCAAATCAGTACAGAGGTAGATGAATAACTTGTATAATCATTCTCAAGATAATGATAGATAAATAACTAAGGATAAATAAGACAGATACTAATAATGCTGTTATTGATAAATGTTGTCTGATAATATATTACTAATTACACCATAATACTTACATTTATTAATAACAAACGATACGGATTGATTTAATGGTTAATATAAAAAAAACAGTCAATGAACTTGATCCATACGTTCCTGGTAGGTCAAATGCAGATCTGGCCCGTACTTATGGTCTTGATCCTGCTAAAATAATTAGAATGGGATCCAATGAAAATCCCCTAGGACCCTCACCATTAGCTATCAAAGCCCTGGAAGAAAATCTTCACACGATTAACACTTATCCTGAATCAAATATTGATGATTTAAAGGATAAAATTGCTTCTTACGCTGGTGTAAACCCTGAAGAAGTGATTGTAGGGGGAGATGGTGCTGATGAAATCCTGGATGTCCTGGCCAAGACCCTTATTGAACCTGATGATGAGTACATTGTCCATCCGCCATCCTACATGTACTATGAGTTCACCTTCAACATACACGGGGCAGTTCCGGTTTACGCACGCTGGGATATTGAGAAAAACCAGCTGAACCTCAACTCAGTACTGGAAGCAATCTCCCCCAAGACAAAGGTCATCTTCTTGTGCACTCCCAACAACCCCACAGGGGGATTGATTGATAAACAGGATATTCGAACCATCTTAGAGAGTACTGATGCCCTGGTAGTGGTTGACGAGGCATACTGGGAGTTTTCAGGAGTTAACAACTTGGAACTCCTGGATGAATATGAAAATCTATTCATCCTCCGAACTTTCTCCAAGGTAATGGGACTGGCTGGTATGAGGATTGGCTATGGTATTGGTCATGAAGAATTCATTCAGTACATGCACCGGGTTAAACCTGTTTTCAGCCTTATTAAACTCTCCTACATAGCTGCAGTCACCACTTTAGATGACCCGGATTACATTGAAAAATCCACCCAGCTATCCATCCAGAGCAGGGATTATCTTTACCGGGAAATGTCCAAATTCCCTGAGTTGAAGGTTTACCAGTCCTGGGCCAATTATATCCTGGTGGATGTTCGTGGTACCGGGATGAACTCAGGAGAAATCGCAGAAGAACTCATGAAAAATGGCATAATAGTCCGGGACTGTAAGTCTTTCAGAGGATTGGATGATTACTGGATACGAGTCAGTGTAGCCACAATGGAAGAAGATGAAAAGTTCATTAATGTTTTAAAGACCATTTTAAAATGAACATTATCCATATAACGGAACCTTGTATAATAACGAACCTTGTATGGTATATATGTAGGTAATTATTTAGGGGAAGAGTTATAGGGCTAATGAATAATGAATAAAATTATCGATTAAAAGGTGTTGTAGTGATGTTCTTGGATGGAAAAGTGGTTGAAGCTAATGAATAATTGTAACATTTTCACTGGCAGATTATGCTATGCATCTTTTAACTATACATCTTCTCAGGGGGAAATTTCATGATAATTGGAGGAGTAATATTTTCTTCCCTTGAATATCCCGGCAAGTTATCCCTGGTAATATTTACAGGTGGTTGTCTTTTAAGATGTCCTTACTGCCACAATCCCGAGATTATTGAGGGCGGGGAAAGTGCTTCACTCAGAGATATTGAAAGTGAGATTGATGAAGCTCTGGACTTCATTGATGCCGTGGTTGTCACCGGTGGAGAACCAATGATGCAAACTGAAGAGGTTGGTAAGATCCTGGAGTATTCCCGACAAAAGGGTTTGAAAACCAAATTGGACACCAATGGATGTTATCCTGAAAGACTTCTAAAAATAATTGAACTGGTTGACTATGTTGCCCTGGATATAAAAGCCCCTTTCCAAAAATACGAAGAAGTTATTGGTGCCCAGATTGGTGAAAAGGTAAAGGAAAGCATGGAAATACTTTCTAACTCGAGATGTTTTCTGGAATGCAGAACCACCTATGTTCCGGGATTGCTGGAACCTAAGGATGTTATTGATATTGCCGAGAATATAAAGTGCGATATTTACACTCTACAGCAATTCCGGAACCGGACTGTGCTGGACGAAAAATTGAAGGAAACACCAAATACCGATCCAAAAGAACTCCGAGACATTGCAATGCAAGTTAAACCAATACTGGGAAAAATCAAGATTAAAACATCACAATTCGGTGATGAAATATTATAACCAATCATTTAAATGAAGATAATCCATCAAAGTTTAAAATAATGATGAATTTACCAATTACAGTATCTAAGCAAATCCTATTACTTATCTAATAATCTTAACTGCCAATAAATCTTGAATCGTCTATCTTGAATGCCAATAAATCTTAAAACATCTAATCTTTAATGTCAATATCTTAATTAGTATAACCCATTAAAATCACCAACAAAAACATGATCAATTAATTGGAGGGTGTTAAATACCAATCCTGCTATTTGGAAGTCGTCATTTAGATCTTATAACTGGTAAAAAAACCACCACCATCAGGAAGATATGGAAAAAACCATTATCCCAGGGAGATCGCCTGCACTGTTACTGGAACTTGGTTTCTAAGGAGCGGAAAAAACTCTTTGAAGCTGAAGTGACAGAGGTAGAGGTGGTGAAATTTGCAGATCTCATTCAAAATAATGAACTGGCTCGGGAGGAAGGTTTTCGCAACGCTTCGGAGTTAGAATCTGAATTCCGGAAAATGTACCCGGAACACACCAGTGACGAGTCTCTTTTCCAGGTTATAAGATTCCTTAAACTCCCCATGGAGGAATGGGAAGGTGCTAAAATAAATGAAAAAGCCATGATCACCAAAAGAGCAGACATACTCTTCGATGTGGGAAAATTCGACAAATCCGTGGTATGTTATAGTGCTGCTTTAAAAATCGATCCAGATGATGTTTACCTTTTAAACCGTAAAGGAGATAATCTTTCACGCCTGGGAAAATTCCCAGAAGCCCTGAAATGTTACGACCAGGCCCTTGAACTGGAACCAAATAACGAATATGTGCTGAATAACAAAGCAATAGCCCTTTTAAACTCTAACAGGCCTGAAGAAGCACTTAAAACCAGTGACAAGGCCCTTGAGATCAACGATGAAAACATGCTGTTGTTGTACTGGAGAGGTTTCATTTTGGAGATGTTGGGACATTTCCAGGATGCATTGAACTGCTATGATAAAATCCTGAAATTAAATCCACAGGACGTGGAAGCGTGGAACGCCAAAGGAAACCTTCTATCTCAAATTGACCGGGCAGAAGATGCTCTTGAATGTTATGATCGTTCCCTGGAGCTTTGTCTGGAAGATGAATCAGATTCTTCCACATGGAATCGTAAAGGCAACGCACTCATGGAATTAGACCGGTTTGATGAAGCTGTGGAGTGTTATGACAAAGCACTCTCCTTAGAACCAGATAACGAGATCTTTTTAAGTAACAAAGGAGTGGCATTCATGGAACTAAACCAGTTCGAGGATGCAGTAAGATGCTTCAGGAAAGCTCTGATTATAAACCCTAAAAATCAAGATGCACAGATATTGATGGATGAATGCCTGGAAAATCTCTAATCACTCATGTACCTCCTTATCAAGAGGAAATATTAGTTTGAATAAAAAATAAAATAAAAAAAGAAATCAATTATTTGTTTTTAAATAAATGGATTGGTTTTAATCGCTTCCACTGAGCATACCACCAATGGCTCCTCCAACACCCATGAAAACAATGTTGGCGATTAACGATACTATCACTATGGTGAAACCGGTTACTGCCCCTGCTGCTAGGCCTGCAACACCACCAAAGATAGTTCCTCCTATGATTAATAAAATGGCCAGCACAATAGATCCGAATGCACCGGCTACTGTAGCATTCCATAGACCACCTATTATTCCTTCATGCACCCAGTATCCGACAATAAACCCTGCAATGAATAGTCCCAGGTTTACACCCCAATACTGGTTCACATACATCCCGAACAGATTACCCAGGATGATTGCTAAAATAAATCCCACAATTACAGGTCCCCATTTCACCATTTTTATCGCCCCATATTTTTTTATATGTTTTTTAATAGTTTACTAAAATATTTCCAGTTTTTTAAGACTCTTTTTTTTACTAAGAATTTTGTTACTGAATTTTAAGATCTTAGTCTACAGTAGTTATTAATTGGTTATTTTTTGTAAAATAATTTTCCTTTATAAGACATTAAAAAAAATAGTTCCAATCTATTACTCAAGCAAACCCCAACCAATCAATCCACAATCCCCCAATCATATCCCAATGTCCTCATTCCATAATTCGGGATTGTTTTGGATGAATGTTACCAGCATCTTTTTACATGAATCCAGGTTCAGGTTAATCAACTTCACTCCGTTATCCATCAAATATTGTTCTGGTCCTTTGAAGTTTTCATTCTCACCAATAACTACCAAGGGAATATTGTAAAGTACCATCGCCCCTGAACACATGGCACAGGGTGAAAGAGTGGTGTACATGGTACAATTTTTATAATCATCTGATTTCATCCTGCCGGCATTTTCCAGACAATCCATCTCTGCATGAAGAATACTGGAGTTCAGTTGAATCCTTTTATTATGTCCCCGCCCTATTATTTCACCATTTTTAACGAGAAGAGCACCAACTGGAATTCCCCCATTATTTAAACTTTTCTGAGCCTCTTTTAAAGCTTCAACCATGAATTTTTGGTGTCCAATCTCCATGTTTTCCCTGCGTTCCTTAATCAATTATACCTTCCGAATTCCGGTTTATTGGAGATGATATATCATAGGAAATATAAAAATTAAAGACATTTTCAGATTAAACATTTTTCCTGAAAATAAAGACAATCATTCCTCCACCTACAGTCACCACATATTTCTTTAACTATTTTGGGACTTAAATTCCCAGTTAAAGTTTTAATCTGCGCAGAGGAAATCAAAGATCCTGCCTCCATATTTAAATTTTTAAGAACTAATACATCCATAGAACTAATAAATTTAAGAGAGTCCATTTCCATTTCACACACACCATTTGAAAGATGGGGGCAGTGTTTGCAGATAGAATCGGCCCCAATTATAATCTTAATAAAAAAAGAAGGGTTGTTTCGGATTTTTTCAGTTATCAGGGTCATGTTTTTGGTGAATTCCCTACTGTAACCAATTCCATGAAATCCCTGCATGCACAGAATGTGATGAGCTCTGATCCTTAATGGATCAGAACAGGCATCCTCCTGGTTTTTCACCATATGAAAAAATCCTATATAGATTTTATCAATATTTAAAATCTGTTTTAGGGTTTAATATTCTTCTTTTGGGGTTATTGCCTTGGTGAGTGCTGCTGCACCACCTATCTTCACCAGGTCCCCTAGAACGAATGGTAAAAGACCCATGCTTATCAGGGTTAGGAAGGTGGGGAATGTTCCTTTAACCATGTACATCCATAATCCCAATCCCAGAAGACCAGGGATATAGATAAAGGCGAAGTTCACCAGGAACATCAAACCAAACATGGGGCGGAAGTTTCTGGACTGAGCATATTTATCAGTGACATAGCCCATTACAAATGCAGTCAAAATGAAACCCAGGAAATACCCTCCGGTAGCACCTAAAAGGATCTCATAACCACCAGTGAGTCCTGCAAACCAGGGTACTCCCAGTAGTCCCACTGCCAGATACATTACCTGGCTAATTCCACCCCACCAACGACCCAAAACCACACCTGCCATTAAAACAGCGAAGGTTTGCGCAGTTACAGGTACTGGAGTCCAGGGAAGGGGTATTATCACCTGAGCCATTAGTCCAGTGATACAGGCCATGAAAAAGGCCAAGATCACCTTATTTATCGTGGAAGTGTTAGAACGCCAGGTGAAAAGCGAATATCTCTTCCGGAAATAATTATCAATGCTGATTTCCATTTTTATCACTCTTATAGTAATGAATTCTGTATCTGTATACAGTACTTAAACATTCATAGAGCAGATATTGCTTACTTCTTATCTGCATATACTAATATTAAAAAATCTTCAGAAAGTTAGGTAAAGCTCCATTGAAGCTCCTTTATTTATTAGATTCAATGAGCAATATAAAGTTAATGATACGAAAACCTTAGTTTTTACCCCGATTTACTCATATTTTATAAAGTTTCTAGTTATTATGTTCTCTATTTTTGGACCTTCAATTGTGATACGTTACCAAATTTTTTCCAGAGGGAATAATAAGGGAAAAAATGTTTGAAGCGAAAATGAACCTTTAAAATTGAAGATGAAAAGATGAATTATACTCAGAGAATTTTGTTTTAATCGTGAACTAAAAAACAGGTAGGTACTTTTTTAATAGGTGCATATTAGGGTTTTTAGTAATCAGCCTGTGTTAGAAGATGTCTATGTATTTCATTAATTTCAAGAGTTATTGTGAATATTTTCTCTGAGTTACTGCGTAATAGAGAAGTTTTTTTACGGTATAATCGTTTAAACTAAAAAATTCAATTTATAATCCAACTTCAATCGGATAGTTTCGTTACCTGGGGGTTGTTATGGTATATTAGGTAATATCCCCTTATATTTAAGTAGTTTAGTGATAGATATTTTTTTTATGTGGGATTTTAGTCAAAAGTTGTTATTTGCAATAATTATTGTATTGTGTGTAGCTGTTTATGGATATGCTGGAGGATTTAGCGGAGTTAATACTAACCCTAACCCGGAATACCATGTTTCAGATTCAACTTTCAAAGTGGGCTCTAGTTGGTGGACATTTGTGAATAGCAGTAGTACTAATGATTCCGTGAAGTTCACTAATTATTATTCAGTGGATTGGGGGGTTCCTTATGAGATTACTCTCCTTTTAACACAATATACTGATGCTTCAAAGTTTGAATCAAAATACCAAAATTCATCAAGTTCATCTGATAATTACGATGTAAAAACTGAAAATAAAAGTATTGCTAGAATACAAGTGAGATTTATAAATATTACTAACACTAGAAGCAATGACACATTTCAAGACTATTTTTTCCAAAAAAATGGCAAATATTATTCCATACATTTAGAATTAAATGATTATGAAAAGTTCTATGAAACTGCTATAGAATTTACTGTAAAATCTATAATTTCCACAATTAACTAACATTTTCCGGTTTTAGATATATTGATTGTTTATTTCCGCTTTGATTTTTTTTAATTTCAATCTATAATTTTACTTTGTTATCACATTAATAATCAACTTCGTAATGAAGATTTAACGAATTATCATTAGCAATTTACTTTATTCTAAAGCTGATTCTTCACAGAGGACGTATGAAAAAAAAGATATCTCACAAACTGAATAAAGTGTTTAAATGAATGTTATTTCCATCAATTCCTCAGGATAAGGTTCGAAAAAGGTCTGATCAGCGAGATATTCGTTGTCAAAACGGATAATCCATGATTTGAGTAAGTTCTGATTTACTAAAAGAGGTACTCTTCCCTGACGATATTTTTCCAGGGATTCCAGGAAAAATTCCTTCTCTGAAGAGGTGAGATCATTGGAAAAATAACCAAATGCATGCATCAAAACGTTAATATTAGCTGGAGGTAGAGGATCATTTTGGAGCATCTTTTTCATGGTATTTCTATATTTTTCAACTAACTCAGGGAAAGTTGTCTCCTTCAAATTGGATACTAATCTTCCCAGTTGTCTGGAGTGTATCTGACTGTATGATGAAAATAAGAGCTTATTTTTTCTGTGGAACTCAAGTATATCGCCAAAATCACCATTTAAAACATTTTCCCTGAAGTCTGCCAGGGTGTAAATGCGGGTTAGGAAATTTTCACGCAGGTGATAGTTACGCAGCCGTCCTTCATCCTCCACAGGAGTAAAGGGGAAACATCTGAAAACCGCTGCAGCAAATAATCCAACACCATCTGTCCAGGGTCTTGACATTCCACCTTTAGGATAAACTTTAACTGCCTTTACACCACAAGAAGGAGATTTATTTTTCAATATAAACCCATCAACCCCTCCCACAGACATTAAAAATGAATCTGCAAATTCTGACATTTTACCGGTGCAATTGTATCCTGTAGAGGGTTGGATCAATTCTATTTTGTCCTGGTCCTTTTCCAGGTGAATAGGGTCACGAGGTATTCCCAGTCCAATTTCAACCTCAGGGCACACTGGTGTGAAGTCAGCGTAGTTTTTAAGCTTTTTCACCAGACTACTTCCTATAATAAGGCCGTTATAACGGCAGGACTCAAATTCTATACATTTACTTGAAACCAGATGTGGCTGTGGGAAGTCCGGTGAAGACAAGAAAAACACCTTACTATCAATTAAATATTTTAATACGGAGGTATGGGCGGATTATCCCCTATTATTTCCATATTATTCATCTCTATTAATCCCAATTAATCCTAATTAATAATCCCAAATAATTCAATCTTCATTATTAAAGCTAGGTTTAACCTAATCATTATTAATTTTATTCTGATGTTTGATCTTTATATTTCTTCTCAAAGATATCTCACATATCTCTGAATCTACCTGAATAATTAACGTTGAATTTTAATGATAGAATTCACCCGAAGTTATCCATAAAATTTTTAATTTTAATTTATTTAAACATGAAAATCTGTTTTTAATCCATGAGTTCTCTGATGAGCTCACTTACCTTCTGGCTGGATTCTTGAAGGATTTTCTGTCCCTTAGATGTTATTTTGTAATATTTCCTGACTTTCCCCTTCACGTTTTCTTTTCTACTTTTTAGGAAACCTTCATTCTCCAATGAATGCAAAATAGGATACATGGTCCCTGGACTGACATCATAACCGTGATTTTTCAGTTCCCGTATCATTTGCACTCCATAAATATCTTCATGACTAGCATGGTGGAGTATGTGTATCCTAATAAACCCTAAAAAGAATTTCCGATTTAACGTCATTTTATGCCTCGTTTGAGTACTGATTTCCCCATTAGTACAGCTGTCCATTAATATCGATTATCGATATCTAATTTAAATATCTTATTTCAATATCGTTTATTTATTTCATTGATTATATATTTTTACAAAATTTTTCAAAAAATAAAAAAAATCAAAAAATATATGAGAAGATTGTTTCTAGAACAATAAGACACACCTCTTATTTTAATTCAAAAATTGGAAAAAAATAATTTATTAAAATATTATTAAAATTTATTAAATAAAACATTAATAAGAACAATATATCATCTTACCAGAACCGATTAAGGAAATCATGAAATTATATTAATATTTAGGAAAAAAATAATAAGTAATTATAATAATTATGATTATCAAGGCAATTTAGCACGGTCATAAACGTTTTTAAGGGTTTGCATATCCACACTTGTGTAAATTTGGGTTGTGGATAGATTAGAATGTCCTAAAAGCTGTTGAATAGCCCGAATATCCACACCATTCTTTAGAAGGTGAGTTGCAAATGAGTGCCGCAATATGTGAGGAGTTACCTTCTTTTTGATACCTGCCACCCGGGCGTAGTCTTTGATCATCATCTGCACATAGCGCGGTGTGAGATGGTTACCAGAACGATTCACGAAAATATATTCACTTTCACAGGTTCTTTTTTCCAGGAAATCCTCAAGCATTACCTTGGTTGCATCATCAAACAGGACAATTCTATCTTTTTCACCCTTTCCCCTGATCCTAATGGTTCGCTCCTCAAAATCCACATGGTTGGTCTGAAGTGAGACCAGTTCAGATACTCTCAAACCTGAAGAATATAATAACGCCAGTATCAACTTGTTTCTAAGTTTTAGAGACTCAGATGTAGGTGAAGATGAATCCACTGGATCGTAAGTGTCCAGGGCATTAATAAGACTTTTGACCTCATCCTCATTAAGTGATTTAGGAAGAGATTTGGTTCTTTTGGGAGTTTTAACCTCTTCCAGGATGTGTATTCCACCAAACTCGAAGAATTTCTTGACCACCACTGTAACCAGATAAATGTAATTCTGTGAGACATTCTTCTCACGTTTCAAGTGGCGTATGTAACGCTTAAAACCCCTTAAAACCTGCCTTTCATCATATAATTCTTTTTCATCCTTTAAAAAATTGTGGAAATTATTGATGATTGATCTGTATGTTTTGATTGTGTTACGTGAGTAGTTCCGTATTTCCAGTTCAAAGAGGTAATCTTCCATCATTTCAGGGAGATCGAAAGCTTCTAAAAAGTTCTTCTCTTGAGGGTAATCAGAAGCATTTCCCACGAATCTTTTGATATCAGTGGGATCCCCTTGTGATGATTTCCAGTTTCCGTTGGAATAATGGTTCATAGTATCAATAATGAATTTTCTTATTGCTTAAACTAAAATCCGGGCTATTTTTATAACACTATTGCCCTTAGAATAATTAAATCTTTTCATTTTCAAGCGTAGTATTAGATTAGTAGTACAAATTTCATAATAAAAACAAAAAAATAAACCCAAGAGGTAAGGGTTCTTCAAAGGTAGCTACGATCCACATGGTCGTTTGGTGTGCCTTTTCGGGTAGAATGCATCCTCTGTGAACTGGAAAGATCATTATCCATTGCCTGTTCAAATGATTGATAACGTTCTAAAATCTGGTCTTCAATGGATATGGCATTTTTAACAGCGAAATTTATGTGTTTATCCTCAATGAAATGGCTTCCATCCATAACTGCCATGTCTCCGGCCATTCGCACCAATCCACCCAGATCCCGAAGTCTTAAAGTTAATGCATCATTCTGGTCATCAATTATACGGGCTCTTTTTTTAGCTTCTTCCACAATTATTTCAACGGCACTCCGGGTGGCATGAGGTATTTTCCCATCCATTTCAATCTCCTGAGCCACAAACTGTGCCATTTTTGCCTGGTTCTCCTCAGTATCTGGCATAGTGGTACGCATTAGCATTTCATATCCTTCTCCCTGGATACGGGAACGCAGGGGTGGTAATATGTACTGGATGTCCCGGATGTTACAGGCAGCTACAAAGATGAAATCACAGGGAACATCTTCCACCTTAACCGAACTTCCAGCGCTTTGGGGATTTCTACCAACAATAGGAAAGACCTTATCCTGCATTGCACTCAAGATATAACGCTGCAAGGGAGCTAGATGGACTATTTCATCAATGAAAAGCACCCCTTCATGGGCTTCATGAACCGCTCCG
This sequence comes from Methanobacterium sp., assembly GCF_016217785.1. Lineage (NCBI taxonomy): Archaea > Methanobacteriati > Methanobacteriota > Methanobacteria > Methanobacteriales > Methanobacteriaceae > Methanobacterium > Methanobacterium sp. Next base: position 130,444 of record NZ_JACRGA010000005.1, on the reverse strand, counting down.
GGAACGACTCGTTCATAAGGCTGGGTTCCGAGATCTGGATGACCTCCATATGGATCATGGCGCACGTCACCCAGTAACTCTGTTTCACTGGCACCGGTTGCCTGGATGAAACTCTTACGCTCCAGGGGGACGATGATATTTTTGGGTTTTTCTTCAACCATCTCCCGTCTTTTTTCCAGGGCGTGCTGGTCTAATATTTTGATTTTATCTCCCTCAGATCGTTCGTAGATCACCACTTCCTCCCTTCCTTGATTCATACGGGTGGTGGTAACCCTGTCCTGGGGGATGTTCACCGGCCCATTGTTCATCTCGAACATTCCTAAAAGATCGCCTAAGTTTTTTCTGCGGGCATTCATATGAGAATATTTGTCTGCTCCACATTGGGGGCATATGCTTTGATAGGCGCTGGTGTAACTTTCGCAGTTGGGGCAGCGGAATCCTAATCGTTCTGCTACCAGTTCTGGAACTTCATGAGGGGTGACCAGATCACCCTCTGCCCGTTTTAAATCATCTATTTCACTTTTTATTTCTTTTCTACTTTTTATTTCCACGAAAGGTCTCTCTGGCCTTTCAGGATTGTGAACAACAGTTATTTCTTCCTGTGGTTCGGCAAGGTGGACTGAGATGGCCTGGGCTATGAGAGATTTTCCTATGCCTGGCGGACCCACTAGAAGGAGATTTCTACGTTGCTTGGCTGCTATTTTAACATACTTTATGATGTCATCATGGCCAATTACTCTCTCCATGGGGTCTTGAGGTATTTGAATATCTGCTGTGCTCTCAAAATCTCTTAAAAATTCCTTTTTCATGTTAATATACATGATATCCCCTTGAAAATTTTATAATCCATTGCAGGCTCAAGTAAAAGTCCTATTGAATTAAAATAAATGAAATTAGTTATAATAACTGAAAATAAATGGGTTGATAGCTACCGGTATACCAATAGCTATCTTTAATTGTAGTTTAATACGGTTAATATCACTAAGTAACTTACCATTGTAAGTTTATTTTAATTTATCGGGTAATGATCTTCAGTGGGCTGGGTTTTTTTACAACTTCGCTCATACGTACCGCGACAATCTGCTTTAATCCCTTTTCTTTGGCAATGTCAATGAGTCTCTGACTTACTACTCCATCAAATACCACGGCATAGGCACCTTCATTTTGCAAGGCTTTTATTTCATCATAGAGGGATTCCACTTTAACTTCTTTGAGGATGTTCAGGGAATCGTCCAGGATCTCAGCATTGCCTGAGCCTTCCACATCTTTGAGTATTCCCTTGAGTAATTTGACTTTATCAGGGGTTTTGTCTGCTGGTTTTTTTTCGGGTTTATCCAGTTTTATTCCCAGGTCATGGTAGATCTGTTCTACTGGTATTTTATCCCGTAAAGCTACCATTACTTCATCCTTGGTGAGATCTTCTACTTCTTTACCCCGTGGAGCGCGAGTCACGTAGTCAAGTTCCCCTACCTGGAGAAGTTCCTTGAGTATAAGGTCACCACCCCGGTCTCCGTCTAAAAATGCGGTTACGGTTTTTTTCTTGGTGAGTTCTGCCACTGTTTTAGGGACGCTTACACCCTCCACAGCTATGGCATTTTTAACACCGTATCGGAGCAGGTTTAACACATCAGCCCGGCCTTCCACTACCAATATTGCATCTGAGGATGCTACATTGGGACCTGCTGGGAGTTTGTCATGGCCGAAATCAGTGATTTCATGGATGCGCATGGCTTCTTTAACCTCTTCAATCATTTTGAGGCTTTCAGGGGTGACTTCTTCCATCATTCCCTTGTAAAGTTCTTTGGCACGGTCCACAACTTTCCTTCTTTTAACAGCCCGAACATCTTCCACTTTGTTAACCTGTATGTAGGCTTCGCAGGGTCCTACCCGGTTTATGGTTTCCAGTGATGCAGCCAGAATAGCGGTTTCCACCCGGTCCAAACTGGATGGGATCACAATTTCTCCTTTAGATCTGCCTGCTTTTGAGTTGATATTTACTTTGATCCGGCCAATTCTACCGGTTTTTTGCAGTTCCCTTAAATCTAAATCATTACTTAAAAGACCTTCTGTTTGTCCGAATATGGCACCCACCACATCCGGTTTCTCCACAATTCCGTTAGCATTTATTTGAGCATGAATAAGATATTTAGTTGTACTGATTTCTTCTTTTCCCATTTTTTGGGCCTCCATCAATGTATAGATACTGCTGATAAAATGAGGCTTAGTCATGCAGCCTGAAGTATCAGTATCTGGATAATACTACTAATGATAGTAATACCATTGCCCACCAGATGGGTTTTCTTCAAGTTCCAGTTGTTCCATGTGCCGAGGGAGGCTCTCGATATCCTTAATAAAACGACGGGTAATTCCCATAAGGGTTCTCCTTAAACGGAGGTCTGGATGAGAACCGAGGCTTTGAATATCCTCTGATAATCTTTTGGCAAGCTGATTGCCTTTTCGATCAAAGTCAGTTAATATAACTACTCTTGATGATGATTGAGCTGCTATCTCTGCTATTTCAAAGAGTTTAAGTCCTGAACCGGAAACTTTTATGAAATTACCATTTACCCCCAATTCTCTCAAGGCCTTTTCATCCTTTTGACCTTCAATCAGAACTGGAATTCCCTGTTCCCCGCAGATTTTAAGCTCTTCGATTAAACTGGACAACTTTATAAAACTCATGTTAAACCTTTTGATGGTGCTAATAAGTATCTACAGAATATTATAACCCATCTCCTATATAAAATTGAAGTAATCATCAATACTTCTTTCCCACGAAAATTGTTTAAACAACATCATATGGCTCAATGTACTTAATAATGATTCTTTTATTAATTTAAAGTTTTATTAATTCGTTTTAGTCTATTTAAATATATCATTTTGATTTTAGAGTGTTTATGTGCATAAAGTTTTATAATATTCCCAATAAAGAATTTATACATGGAATTACACATGGAATTTAAAATGAAAACCTACACTATAAATAAAAATTGGAGGGCCTAAATTGGCAAAAGGTCTTATTAGAATCGTGTTAGACATATTAAAACCCCACGAACCCACATTACCCTATTTTGCTAAATTTTTAAGCGAAGTAAGTGGTGTGGAAGGTGTTAATGTTACTCTCATGGAAATTGACAAGGAAACTGAAAACATTAAAGTTACTATGCAGGGCAACGACCTGGACTTTGATGAAATAAGTAGGGCCATTGAACAGTATGGTGGTTCTATACACAGTGTAGATGAAGTTGTAGCTGGAAGAACCATGGTTGAAGAAGTAACCACTCCTCAGGACTGATTTTATGGTCAGAAAAATGGAAATTTCCGCTGAATCGTTATTGGAGCATTTTTCATCAAAAAAACTGAGGGACACAATTAATTTTCAAGTGGGAAATCTGGATATTACAACATCTCAGATTTCTGATGCTTTGAAAAATCTGACCGGTGAAAGTGGAGTCATTCCTGGTGTGAAGCCTATTAAGGATCATCTAAGGATAAATGGGAGGGTGGTTACTGTTCAAACCCAACAGGATGATTGGGGAACTTCACTGAAGGCTGTTGAAACTGCTAAAAAAGGCGAAATAGTTGTTATATGCTGTGACGGGGATGACATTGCAGTTTGGGGCGAATTATTCAGTAAGTACGCCCAGAAAAAAGGAGTCCAATCCACAGTGATCTACGGTGCCATGCGCGATGTAGAGGCAGTCCAAGAACTAAATTACCCCGTGTTCTCACGTTCAGTGGTTCCCAATGCAGGAACTCCCCGAGCTGAAGGAGAAATCAATATTTCCATTGAATGTGGTGGAATTGAAATAAAACCCGGAGACTGGGTTTTCGGAGATGATTGTGGAGTGTTGGTAGTGGCTGAAGAAATTTTAGAGAAGGTAATCCATGAAGCAATTCAAATTAAAAAGAATGAAGATATAATACTCCATCAACTTGAAGAAGGAATTTCTTTATCCAATATTTTAGGTATTTAATTATTAGGAATTAAACTAGGAATTAAACTCATTGAAATTTGTAGATTAAATTTGTTTGATTAATTGCTTAATCATTTGTTTAATTCGCTTGTTAGTAGGTATTATCCAGATTCAAAGGATTAATTTTATAGAGGGTTTTAATGCAGGACACTTATGAAATCATTCGGAAACATAAATGGAAGATCATTGCCACATTTGCCGTAGCTGCTTTTTTGATCTTCGCCATGACATTCCTCATAGGTTTTAATGATGTTCTTAACACCCTTGAGAAGGCAAAATGGGATTGGATTGCCCTAAACTTCATACTGGAGGCGGCTATAATCTTGGTGTGGACTTTAAGGTGGAAGCTGATTCTGGATGTGGTGGACACCGCACCAAAATTCAGTACTCTGCTGATGATGCTTCTGGCCAGCTTATTTGGAAACAATGTCACACCCAGCGCTGCAGGAGGAGAACCACTGCGGGCATATCTTCTAAGTGAAGTGGAAGGAACACCATTTGAAATTGGATTTGCAACATCCACCGCAGACAGGGTATTTGAATTTCTCCCCTTTGTGTTAATATCCATTATCTCGGCCCTGTTTCTGCTAAGCTGGGAGATACCCCCTGTAACCCGGATATTCGTCATCGCCATGATCATTGTATCCATTTTAATATTCGGGGTACTCATATACGCAGGTCTTAGGAAAGAAGTCACACAAAGGATCATGATATCCATTGCTAAATCAATTTATCCCACTGCTCTCCGTTTAAGCAAAAAAGACATTTCTTTTAATGAGATTAGGGAAAAAATTATATTTTACATCAATCGATTTTCAACAGGTTTCATCACTGCCTTAAAGGACAGAAATGTGTTCATGGTAGCTTTCATCCTATCCTTTGCTATGTGGGGTCTGGATATGCTGAGAATGTACGTTTGTTTCGGAGCATTGGGAGTATACCCCCCAATACTACCTCTGGTAATAATATACACCATTGGAATTCTGATCTCACTCCTGCCCCTACTACCAGGAGCTTGGGGAATACGCGAAGCTACTTTAATCGCCCTTTTTGCAGTGGTTGGTGTTTCAGCAGATGTGGTGATGGCAGCCAGCCTTATAGACCGTTTAGCCAGTTATGTTATTCCCACCATACTGGGTGCTCTTGCAGCACTCCACTATGGGCGCAAAGTTAAAAATAAAAGTGCTAACTTACCATCAGCCGACCCATAGCGCGTAGATTAGTGAAAATTAGGATACATTTAGTGATCTTTTTTATAAAGCTATCGAAAGATTTATATACTATGAAACGAAGAACAATAGTATATAAGATTTTCGGTTTAGTGCATGAAGAAACTTGGAAGCATACTACATTTGTCAAACAGAGGGCGAATTATACTCCGATCAACCCAAACACCTGCTTTAGGATTGTCTGTTTTTAACTCTCGTAAGGAGAAAGTAGGGTTTATTCACGATGTCTTCGGACCTACTAAGGATCCCTATATCTCAGTGAAGATCCTTGCATCAATTTCTAAAAACTTTGAAAATCGAGTTGGAGAGACTCTTTATGTGCCTAAACAAGCCAAGAAGAAATGGGGGCGACGGAAACGAAGCAAGAATTAATTGAAAAAGTTCCAGAAACTGCTAAAGAAAAAGTAGAAGTTTCAGGAAAAGAACAGATGAAACAGGATATGTCTGAGATTGAGAAAATCGAGACTAAATGTCCTGAATGTCAGTCTGAGAAACTTATAAATGATCATGAACGTGGAGAAATCGTTTGTGGTTCCTGTGGTCTAGTTATTGACGACAATCTGGTGGATATGGGTCCTGAATGGAGGGCCTTCGACCATGAACAGCGTGATAAGAGGACCAGGGTAGGTGCACCTATCACCTACACCATACACGACAAGGGTCTTTCCACCATGATCGACTGGAGAAACAAAGACATCTATGGTCGAGATATCCCAGCCAGGAACAGAGCCCAGTGGTACCGGCTCAGGAAATGGCAGAGGAAAATCAGGATTTCAGGTGCAACCGAACGTAACCTAGCCTTTGCCCTCTCAGAACTCGACCGGGATTCATCACGACTGGGACTTCCCCGAAGTGTTAGGGAAGCTGCATCCGTAGTATACCGTAACGCCGTGGAGAACAAACTCATCAGAGGAAGAAGTATTGAGGGAGTGGTTGCAGCATCACTTTACGCAGCATGCAGACGGTGTAATGTTCCCCGAACCCTTGATGAAATTGCAGAAGTATCCAGGGTAAGCAAGAAAGAAGTGGGTAGAACTTACCGTTTCCTCACCAGGGAACTGAACATCAAACTACCACCAACCAGTCCAGTGGATTACGTGCCTCGTTTTGCCAGTGAATTGAACCTTTCTGGAGAAGTTCAGTCCAAGGCCATAGAAATCATAGAAAAGGCCATGGAAAAAGGTTTAACCTCTGGAAGAGGACCTACCGGAGTTGCTGCCGCTGCATTATACATTGCCTCGGTTTTACTCGGTGAGAGAAAAACCCAGCGCGATGTGGCAGATATAGCGGGAGTTACTGAAGTTACCATCCGTAACAGGTACAAAGAACTCACAGAACAGTTGGATATGGGTGTTACACTCTAACGAATTTGTTAATGTGACAAAAGAAAAGATGAGTTTGAAATACAAATCTTCTCTATTTTCACAAAATTTTATTTTTCAGTAAACATATACCTTATATATATTGAACTGCGAAATGAATAAAATACCAACAAATTCATGAACAATTTTTAATCAATGAGAAAAAGGAGACCTATTATGTCTGTAGATTTTTATAAAAAAATAATGGAAATATCAAAGGTAATGGAAGAAAAAGGTGACGGAATCAGCTATATCCGTAATAAAAGTGATAATTACACCATTGGAACCAAAAAATACAGTGAAGAAATAGCCAGATACCTTGACGAACACGTTGAATCATGGGAAGGTAGTGAAGCCCAGCTAACCAAAAAGAAAGGGAAAAATAAACAATTAAATGGTAAAAAAGTGGGTTATCTCTGGAAGATCCCTGTTAAACAGAATGAATAACATCCTTACAATACTTTTTTAATTTTATTTATTATTAATTCAATTCCATCTTAATCTTAATTTAGTTTTTTTTACTTAATTATTTCTTGAACCCTTCCGATCCTCCCGTCTTCAAGTCTAACCTTGATTCCATGTGGATGGGAAGAAGAACGTGTTAATAAATCCTTAACTATTCCTTTGGTTCTTTTTCCACTACGCTGATCCTTTTTAAGTATAATATAAACTTCTGATCCTATTTTTATATCTTTCCTGTTTTTACCGTTCTTTTGACTCATAGTTTCCATCTCTAAATTCTAAAAAATCGTCTAAAAAAAATCATAATTAACAACTAAAAAGTGCACAATTAACTTTAAATGATTTTCAGAATTAATTACCATTCCAAGACTTTATGATTCTATTCCATTAAAAATTTATATTTTTAACTCCATATATTTATTCTAATTACTCATTTAAGAGTATTCTTATTTAATTAATATAGTATTCTGGAGTATTGAAGTATTCTGGTTATTCAAAAATATTAATCATTTTTTAAAGGTGTAAATTTTAGGCTGTAAGTTGGTGGGGAACATGGAAAGTGTTAAAGGGCGAATACTTTATAAAAGAGGCACTCCTCTTGAAACAACAATTAAAACCCTTAAAATAAGTGAAAATTGCCATCAATCCTTAATTAATTATTCTAAATCAGATTCTGAAGGTAATTTTGACTTTGAATTATCTGAATCTGCAGACCACATTTTGCTGCATTTTTATCAAGGTGAAAAGTTATTGCATGTTTTAGAAAAGACAGATTTTCAGGGAGATTTAGATCTAGGCGATATCACAACCAGTTCCCAGAATATAGCAGTTAAAGGGAGGGTAGTAGATGAGGATGGAAATCCTATAAAAGGTTTGATGATAACTGCTTTTGATATTGACATAGGCCCTGATGACTTTTTAGGTTGCAACTGGACTGATGACGAAGGGAAATATTTCATAACCTATGATCCTTCCCGTTACCATTTTCAGCTTGATGAGGAAAATGTAGTGAAAACCTCTCTTAATCCAGTATCCATCATAAAAAAATCACTCAGCCTTCTGGACCGCGAGCCAGATATAAAAATTATAGTAAATGACCGATTAGGAGTTTTTGAACTTAAAAGAAGTGATGAATACCCGGATGTAAGTGAAATTGTTAAAGAAGTTGAAGATATTGTAATGCCAAGATCATGGGTCGAAGGATGGCTTGTGACCCTTGAGGATCATAAGCCCCAACGTCTGACTGACAATAACAGTTTCAAACCACTAATAGATAATGAAATGGCTCTTGAAGAAATAATGAAAGCCATTAAAGGGGCTAAATCCTATATTTATCTCACTCAGTTCCAGTTTCGCCCTGATTTTCTGGCAAAGCCATATGTTTCCCCTGAAGGGGTTAATGGAAGTAGTCTGGCAGAAACTCTGATTGCTGCTTCAAAGCAAGGGGTGAAAGTAAGGATTCTAATAAACCAGAACCTCCTTATACCAGATGATTATGATGAAATAGCTGAAATATTTAAGGATACAGAGGTTGTGGTACGTCCATTCGATGCCCAGGGACCGCACGCCATGCATGCCAAAATTCTAATGGTGGATGGTAAGGAAGCATTTATCATAGGTTCTCCCTTCACCCAGGATTACTGGGACACCGTGAAACACTTCCTACACGATCTTCGCAGGGGTTCTAAGGACAAACAACCGGTACACGATGTTTCTATCCAGATTAACGGAGGAGCCGCCACTTATATTGAGGAATACTTCGTTGAACTGTGGAACTACCTATCCACTACGAAATACGCGGGAAAAGATAAACTGGTAGCCCATGCAGAGCCAGTTCCTGCGGGAAAACAGGCACTACAGGTGGTTAGATCAATCACCCCCCAAACGATCCTCAAAAATGGGGAAAAAGGAGTGTTAGAGATGTACAGAAGGGCCATATCCAATGCTGAGGACTTTATCTATATGGAAAACCAGTATTTCACCAATCCTTACATTGTTAAAGCCATTAAAGCAGCTCTGGAAAATAATGAAGACCTTCAACTTATTTTAGTTATTAATGGAAATCCGGATGTTCCTACTTATCGCTTCTACCAGCACCATCGCCTTAAAAAAATTGGATTAGACTTGGATGGGCCATTGTTAGAACATCCTCGTATTGGTGTTTATAATTTGTGGGGTTTGGAAGAAAAAAAAGAACCTCATACTTTGCAGCCTTTCTACGTTCACAGTAAGGTTTCTATTGTGGATGATAAATGGGCAACCATTGGCACTTCTAATCTGGATGGTAGTAGTCTCAGTGGAGCAGAGGAGTTCACGCAGATCACCAATCCTGATCTCCATCTAAACATGGAAATTAACGCAGTGATTCTGGATACTGAAGCAGTAAAAACAGGGAATGTGAAGAACTTCCGGGAAGAACTCTGGAGTGAACATTTGGGTTTAAATAAAATGGAAAAAAACTCTGGTGGTTGGCTTGAAATCTGGAGAGAAATTGCACTTAAGAATGTGGAACTCCTTAAAAAGGATAAACCATTAATGCAAGGCCACATCCTCCCCTACACTCCTGCAAAAAAATCTGCGCATAAAATAAAATCCCTGGGCATAAACAACACCCATTTAATGCCAGTTGATTGAATCTCTAATGCTTTGAATCTCTGATGCTTAATACTTTTAAAGTGTTTCTAACTGTTTTTTTAGTACGTTGTATAATTTTTCTGCCCCTACTATAGCTTCAGAACCCATATCCCACTGGGATGGATGTATGATGAATGGTTGGGTTTGTTCACCTCCCAAACCACCATGACTACCCACTAATTCCTCAAAGGCTGCTACTTCATTAGTTTCAGGATCATAAAAACTGTTAACCAGAATATCCGGAGCGTATTTAAAGCCATCAGTGCGCAATAGATGTTTAGGTGCTCTTGGCCCAAAATGAGTTAATGGGTCCTCCCCTTCAATGGTTCCATCTTTAAGGTAATGAATTCCTTCTTTTCCAACTGCCATTGGTCCTTGTTCCTTTGAATTGACCATTACGAATCCCACCCCTTCGTGTTGAATCAGGCCAGGGATCACATCAGGATATGTAGCTTTTATCTGTTCAAAGGTTAACCTTTCAACGTGTTCAGTTAAGTAGATCAGTCCCAGATTTCCGGATGCCAGTACAATAACTTGGGCATTTTCGGAAGATATCTTTTTGGCAGGCATTTCCCCAATTTCGTGACGTTTTAGGTAGTCTAGAACCTTACCCTTAATCACTGGAGCTTCATCAACCTTTTTTACTGCTGTATCGAATAGATATCTGCTTTCATCCACCACATGGTCGCTTCGATCCTTTATATAGATTTTACCATCTTCTATAGGGCTCTGGATAGCCTGGCCAAAGTGGTCTTCGTTGGAGGAAAGTTCACTGTAGATGAGGGTTTCTGGGGGCATTAAATCCCGAACAAGATCCTCCAGGGTCTGACCATATCTTTGCAGGAAAGTGGCCCCATTGGTTTGACCGTGATCAGATTGAACCACCAGCTGATAAGGTCGAGGTGCGTATTTTCGGGCGTTATCCAAACGATGAAACTGCATATCCAGCTTTTTAAGAGCATAAAATACATCCCAATCCCGGGTTCCGGAGTGATGGGCGATCTCGTCATATCCCAGGTAAGTTACGTAGGCAACATCAACTTTACCCTCCAGCATGTCACCAATAACCACAGCTGTGGTCACCTCACGTAAGAATACATTTGCTCCTGCTCTTACAAATGGATAAATAAAACCTCGCCTTATACGTGGTTTGATATTTTTTATCCAGTGGACCAGTTGTGATGCAAAGTCTAAAAAAACATCCCATAAGAACAATGCTACAATACGGGCGAAGTTAGAGGGATAAGAATAAACATAATACCATGCCCGGGTATAGAATCTTCCCAGGTTTTTAAGCTGACTGTAAGTGAAAATAACATCAACGGCATCTCCAGAAAACAGGTTTGTTCTGCTGGCCCCGTGACAGGCTAAAAGCCCGTTTCCATCAGAGATTCTTTTCTCAATAACCGGGGCATCAGATAATCCTGTTGAAACCATAATTTTATTGTTTTTATCTTTCTCCACCCATCTGAAGGCGGGAATGTTGTGATTATTCCCATGGAGGATCCCCGCCTGACTGGCCCCGGTTTGACTTGATAGGTCAGTTTCCCAAGGCATTACCTTATGTGAGTCATTTTCTAACCATTTTTTAAGGGTTGGCATGGCCCCCTTTTCAATGGCTTCATTTAGAATGTTAAAGGCAAGACCATCGATCTCCAGGAATATTACTCCTGTTTTTTCGTTATATTTGATTTTTCCCTTTTTAATCTTCCGGATAACATTCCGGTAATAAGTAGCATCATCATCAATGGTTAAAATAGCTGATAAAATTGCGGTCATTGCTGCCATGGCAATGGGCGTTAATATCAGTGCAGGGCCTTCAATGGTGAATCCCGCCATTAAATCACTGGCCAGCCATATTAATAATGCATTTAACAATAATGAACCTATCCCCACCGTAAATACCATAAAGGGTAATAATATTCGGGTCAATACTGGCCAGAACATGGCATTTAGGATTCCCACTACTCCTGCGGCTATAAATGCCGTGAACCAATCATCGAAATGCAAACCCACTGATAAATAATCAATAATCATGAATCCCAGAAATCCACCGATCCACATAACCATGGTTCTGCCTAACCAGTAGAACCGAGAATGGTCTTGAATCCGATCATACCACTCTAGCGACTGTTTTTCCCCATCTTCCATCTGGATTATCCTCCTGAAGGGCTTCTCCCCATTATCATTAGATTATAAATTTTTTTGGATTGTCAAATTAATTTATTGAAATTATAAATGAATTTTTCTCCATTACAATATCTTTTCTGGAGATTTTAATGTAAATACTGTGATTTCCGGGTCGCAGTTGATCCTGAACCAGAATACATTGGTTCCCAGGCCCCGACTGGTGTACTGAACCATGTCCCCTACCATATATTTACCAGCCGGGTATTTCAGGAAATGAGGACCTCTGATGAATGTACCCAACCCTGGTATCAAAAATTGTCCCCCGTGTGAGTGACCAGATATCTGCAGGCTGAAACGTCCTGTGGTGGAGCTTATATCTGCAAAATCAGGTTCATGGGCCAGGAGTATGGCTGGGCCCTCTTCTGGGAGTTTTTCCATTACCAGATCCAGGCGGTGCTTTCCCAACATCACACTATCCACTCCGGCGATGTGCAGAGGGGCTTTATCATGATAAATAGTGTAAAAATCATTACTGACATCGATTATGTTACACCGATGCAATATTTCCCTTATTCTTTCAGCGCTTAGCCAGTGATCATGGTTACCTAAAACTGCAAATGATAACTCTTTAGGTTTTAACTTTTTTAATGAGTTTTCAAGGTCTTCCGCAACATCATCCAGGATGTAGGAAACAAAATCTCCAGTTATGGTCACAGAATCTGGTTTTTCTTTATTTGCCATTTTCACCACACCTTCAAGATGTTCTGGTGTGATCCACTGCCCCAGATGTATATCTGAGAGATTTAACAGGCGATAATTATGAAAAGCTGGATCAAGTCCTGGTATTATAACTTCAACGTATTCCAGCTGGAAGTCTTCATGGTTGAATTCAGGGTTTCCTATTTTATGACGCCAGCGAGTCATTCCCCTCTGCAGCTTCTGCCTATATTTCAGGGCATTGGGATCCTTTTCTTTCATAAATATAACCTTATTAATATGCTATTTCTCTTTTGAAGGACAGACGAATAGGGATGTTAAAAGTCTACTTCCAGGGATTATATACCTCTAGGGATTATATACCTCCAGGGATTATATTAATAAAAAGATTTTAGTAGTACTCCATTATAAAATTTGTTAAAATCCTTTAATGACGATTTATCAACTTTTTTAAGACATAATCATTCTAAAAAATAATAAAGGAAAGATAGATTTTTTAAGATAAATGATCTTTACATTACATATTCTCGATTTCATCTGCTACCCTCCAGTGTCCACCTTTCTTCTCTGCTCTTCTAATGAGCAATACTCCCAGTAAAGCTCCAACAATTCCACCTGCAGTGTCGGTAAACAAGTCATTCATAGTGTCATCATGAGCATCCTGGGTTGGTGAACCCTGCATTTGAGTGTTTCCAGTGATTTGACCTATTGGGCCCTGTGATAAATATTTATCATAGGTATATTCCCCCATTTCCAGTATTCCACCTAAACCTATGGTTACTATAACAATGAGAATTGCCATCTCTGCTAAGGAAGCTTTCAATCTACCATAGTAGTACATGGTGTAAACCAGCATCATGCCGATAAGTGCAATGTATAATGGTAGCATGAAGTGCATGAAATTATCATAGTGGGGCAGTTTAACATACAAACCCAGTGCATCGCCCCCTACCAGTTCAAACAATACCATGGCCAGGAGTAGGATCTCTATTTCAACAGGTAGGGCACGTATTCTGTTTCCAGTGAAAAATGAAGGGGTGTTGATTATTGCCAGCGCCACCAGTATCAGAATTCCAAAAATTCTCTCTGCACCATTGGCACCACCAAAAATGGTGATGTAAATACCAGCAACTAAAAGGAATATACGCATTATTCTCAGCAAATTTCTCTGCAAAGGACTTGTGTCTTCTGGATTTGGGTTTAAAAAGCTCATTTCTCAAATCTCCCATGTGTTAATATAAATAACTTAAATTTGAATTGAAATTTTTTAAGAATCTGAATTATACTTAGATTGTATGCTTTATTCTTAACTGAGATTTAATTGCCGTGTTAACTCTTTCTATTTTTTAGTTTTTTAGTATTTTAAATAATCTCGAACAATCGTGTGTAACAACCGGAACTTATCCATTCATAGGAATTCATTCCATTGAATATAGGTGTAATAGTTGTAATCTGATTGTTAAGACAATGTTTTAATAGTGATTATGATAAAAATCAATTTAAGATTATTATAATAAATTTAAAATGATACTGGGATTTGAATGAATAAATTTAGAACTAAAAAATTTTAGATAAATAGACTAATTAATTAGACTAATAAATCCAGTTAGACCATTAGTTAAAAATTACTATCAGGGCAGGTGTGTATGTGGAAAAGAAGGGTTTTGTAGGAAGGTTAAAAATATTATCCAAACCTACTGGTAAACCCCTGTGGAGCCAAGCTGTTAAATCTATAATTTTAATGATTTTAGCGGCATTAGTAGCCAAGTCTTTGGGTTTTGATGAGGGAATTAAAGCAGTCATGTTTATTACCCTGATAGCCACCATAATCATAGACTTGCCACTGCCCCTTCGTAAGATCATCCCCATGGCTTTCGTTGGCTTTATAATGACTTTTTTAGCTTTCATAAGTTCTTCTCTGGCTCTCTCGAGTTTGCCTGTCTTTTTATTTTTTACTGTTATCTGGGCTTTTTTAAGCCTTTCCATGTACATTTTCAGTGAAAGCGTTGGTCTTTTTGGTTTTATAATATTCTGTGGTTACTTCCTGTCAGTGGCTCTGGTTAACCGGGATGCTTCCACACTTGACTGGGGACTTTACATAATTTTAGCCTATCTGGTTGCATCTATCCTTTTCATACCTAAAATTTGGGGGCAAAAAAAGGATATTTTAAACATGATTGCTTCTTCTTTCGTCCCCGAAACCTCCCTCGAGCGTGTGTTATCCATTAGAGAGACATTATCCGGAATTCCTATTGAGGGAAGGGATTATGAACTTTTCAGAATTGGAAATTATCTCACCGGGTTTAGAGGTTACAGTAAACTGATGTTATCCCGTTTATCCGGTGAATCCCATGAATTATTCCACAGTTTCATGATTACTGCTGATAAAAGCAGTTTAGAGATTGCGAGGAACATTACCAATGTTCCACATCCCGTGGAGTTAGAATCCATAGATCAGGGGATTAAAAATATGGAAAAATCTTTTAATTCCAGAGATCCAAATACCAAAACCCTGATTGATGCATCCAAAAACATCCAAACTCTACTTCAAAGGGCCAATGATCTCCTGGTGGGGAAGTATCCTTCCACTGGAAAATTAAGGATATTATCACCCCGAAGCTCTCTTAAAGATGTTTTAGAAGCTAATTTTAATCTAAAGAACATGTACATACGTCATGCTCTGAGATTCTCCCTGGCCCTTACTCTTGGACTTCTGGTGGTGTATTTAACCCATGGACGTGACGCACTCTGGGTTACCATGGGTATTTTAATCATAATCAAACCGGATGTTACCAGCACCCTGAATAACATTATTTTAAGGGTTTCATTTAATGTTGTGGCTATAATCCTGGCTATAATTCTAGGATTCTTATTCCCTCATTATGCACTAGTCTGGTTAGGTTTCCTGATGCTTTTCTTATTCAGGGCATTTTATCCCAGTTACATGGGACTTTCAGTTATGTTCCTTTCCATTTTCGTGGTGTTGATATGGCCCACAGGACCAGTATGGGAAAATGCAATTGCCCGCATAATCGACATATCCATTGGTGCTATTATAGCATTCATCTGCGCTTACCTTATTCTGCCCAGCCGCATGACAGTAGATCTTCCTGGGCAGATCGCCAGAACCATCCATGCCAACCGAGAATATGCAAAAGCAGTTATTCCAGACGAAGAGATGGATTACGATCATGAAAATGCAGTCACCCATTTCAGGAAATACATGTTGGAGGAAAAAAACCTTGAATCCGCTATTAAAAAGGTTGATGATACCTTTAATAATGTTGGGGAGGATGTGTCATTGTATAAAGAACTCGGTGCAGCCAATCGAAAATTAGCAGCTGATATTTCTGCCCTGGCCACTCTAATTGAATCCGGTGCGAGTTTACCTGACATTTCCCGTTTTAAAGAACAGTTGATTGATGCTCTGAATGAACTGGCTCTTTCTGTGAATAAAAACGTGGTACTTCCCCGGGCGAACATCAATAAATTTTATAATGATTCTGATGTTGAATCAAACCTGGAAAGTTACCTGGATTGGATCACCAATGATGTTAAATTCATGCAGGAAGGAGTGGAACTGGGTCACCAAACCGGATCACTGGAAAGATATCGTGAAATGTCTTAAAATAGTGACATGACTATTAATATAGCTTAAAATATAGGAATAGCTTAAAATATGGGAATAAACCCTAGTAAAACTTAAAATAATGACTAATTTAATAATAACTTAAATAAAGACATTTGATGACTTCGTAGCAAAAAGACACAACTCCATTGGGCCCCAAGATATACATTTTACAGATATAATCTCGTATCTAAATTGAATAGTTGGATAAAATGAGATTTGTGAAA
The DNA here is from genome assembly GCF_016217785.1 of Methanobacterium sp. Classification (NCBI taxonomy): domain Archaea; kingdom Methanobacteriati; phylum Methanobacteriota; class Methanobacteria; order Methanobacteriales; family Methanobacteriaceae; genus Methanobacterium; species Methanobacterium sp. Next base: position 114,079 of record NZ_JACRGA010000005.1, on the reverse strand, counting down.
TGATAATAGAAAAAAATATTTGATGGAACTAATCAAGTTAAATACATGGATACTAAGCTGCATCATAAGCTGGAACTGGTCATGGAGATAATTTTCCTGATCTTCATATTCCTGGACAGTTTTCTTCTTTTCACCAGTGTATTTCTACCCCTCAAACCCGGTACATACACCAACATCGCTTATTTTGATTTAATAACCAGCGCACTGCTTGTATTCGGATACTGGATCCAGCGCCGCAGAAATGAATCAAAAGCAGGATATTTCCAAAGAAACTGGAACGGTATTATAGCAGTTATACCATTCTATTTCATCGGAATTGTTATTCTGGGGTTGAGTGACGCTTCAATCATCCTGAAAATTTTAGCACTAATTAAAATAGTTACATTGATAATGGCTGCCGGTCAGGTGGGTAAAGCAGTAGATAGGTTTGTTTCAAAAAGCCGGCTGGTCTATGGATTTGCATTCTTTGTGGTTGTGCTTCTTGTTTGTTCAATAGGGTTCTTTTTACTTGAAAGTGGAGTTAACCCTGAAGTTACTACCTATGAGGACTCATTATGGTACGTTATTCAGACCATAACCACTGTTGGCTACGGAGATGTGGTTCCCATCACTCAGTGGGGACGTTTAATTGGAGTGATTGCCATGGTTAGTGCCATAGGTATTTCCAGCCTGTTAACTGCAGCCACCACTTCTTCTTTAATGGATAAACTACGTGATGACCGTGAAAAACTCGCCAAAACAAGTGTTAATTATGCAAAGAAACTTGATAAACGAGTGCAGGATTTAGAATCAAAGATGGCGAAAGAAGAGAATGTTAAGGGAATTGAAAATGATTTAAGTGAGATTAAATCTGAAATAAATGAAATTAAAGACTTGCTGAATAAAATTAACAAATAATAATTGAATAAAAATAAATAAATAAATAAATAAAGGAAATATTTTAAATATTTCCTAAACCTTTTTTAAATATTTCCTAAACCTTGTTTACTGATTCTGTTCTATGGTTTTTAGCTTTTTATAGTACGTTTATTCTAGTAGAGCAAATATACCATTTATTATCAGCCAGACACCAATTAAAACTCCCAGGTAAATTGGGTCAAAGGCGAATGTTCCCAGAATGATGTACAGTATACCCAGTATTATTCCCAGGATACCAGCCCATGTAGCGTTTTTAAATTCGTTACGGGATGCTAGGGATATTATTCCAGCTATTATCAGGAATATACCTGCCAGGTACAGTAAGAATCCTGCTAAGAATGCGAATAATGCCGGGCTGAAAATCAGACCGATTCCCACTATAAGAACGATTATACCCAGTATTACATTCATAATTCCCGCAGATTTACTGACCTCCATCTGAGATCCACCAACAATCAGAAGCCAGATAGCGATCATCAATACTACAAATCCAGTCAACACACTTGCAGCCACAAGGCCTGCTAGTGGGAACGCTAAAACTATCAAACCAAGAATTATTGCCAAAATACCTAATACGGCGTTTTTCATCAAACCCCTCCATTTATTTTTAGCTAAATCAATATTTAAGCAGGAATAATTTGTCCTTGAAAGTATAAAAATATTGTTATATAAAGTATAATACAGGACATTATCCAAAACAGAGCCTAAATCCCTAAAATTTCCATTTCCATGAAAAATCTCATGGGTTTTTAATAAAAATAAATATAAATTAATAATTGAGTTAAAAAAAAGAAATTTGGTTTTTTATTAATACAGTTTTCCATGCATTACTTTTTGGATGGTTCCACTTCTTCGGGGGTTTTGATGAAAATCTCCATTATTCCAGCTAATATTAAGAACGCTCCTATAATCACCGCCAGGAAAAATGGATTAGCCACATACACACCCAGTATAAAGTATAAAATACCGAATATTATTCCCATAATTCCTATTCCTCTTGCTTTGAGATCTTTTCCTGACACCAATGACATTAACCCAGTGATTATCAAGAAAATCCCTACAATATAAAGTCCTAAAAATGTTAAAAATTCGAATGCAGGCACATCTCCCAGGAATACTATTCCAAATAGAATTGCAATAATTCCCAGCAAGAGATCAGCTATTCCTGCTGCAAGATTCTTCTCCCAAATATGAAAACTTTGTACTAAAAACCAGATCCCTAAAAAGATTATTCCAAGACCCATTAAAACACTGAAAGTGAGTACGCTCACCAGTGGGAAAGCAATAACTACGAGACCCAGAATTATGGCTAAAATACCAATTAATGTGTTTTTTCCTTCATTCATTGTACAACCTCCCAAATATACTGTAAAATAATCCCCATTGCCTTAATTTTAAATATTCATCGAGGGAATGATTAATAATTACTATGTTTTGTTTAAGATTTAAAGTTTACATTAGTAAGAGCCCATTAACGAGGATTATATCTAATCTTACGAACTATTCTTAGGAAAAAAACTTATAATATTAGCTATAGAAGATAGAATTGTATGGGGCTTGTTTGGAACCTTTAGGAGGATGATTAGATATGGCTGCAGGCAAAAATGTTTTGTTAGGAATTTTAGCAATAATCTTAGGTTTAATAGTCATTGCGTTTCCATTGATAAGTGTTTTCACATTCAGTGTTCTGGCAGGAATGGGAGTGCTCATTTTGGGTATTTGGTTTCTGGTTCAGGCCTTTTCGGTCTGGGAAAGCAGTAAAGGAATTAGTATAGTCTACTTAATCCTGGGAATTATTGCTATCATAGCAGGAATAGGATTGGTAGGGAATATACTAGCATTGAGCTTCTTAACTAGCTTTATATTATATTTAGCAGGGTTTTTCCTGTTCATGTCCGGTGTAATTACACTGTTTGCTGGGGAAGGCGGATCTGCCAAGGGGGTAGGTGTTCTAGGAATTATAATAGGTATCATGTACTTAATTCTAGGATTTTATGCCTGGGATCCCTTCTATCTGGCACTGTTAATTGGTATCTGGCTAATAATCAGCGGAGTCTTTGAAATAATTAATCCTAGAAAAGAAGTTAGTACAGACCCTGTTGAATAAAAAAAACCGAAAACAAGCCCCCACAATTTAATTAACCCAAAATTAATCATTAAATTCAAAACAATTCTATGGAATATTATTCAAATACTTATTTACCCATATTATTTAGTGATCTTACCAATCAATCGGGTTTTTTCCCAACAATAAAATTAATGGAACTTCAAAACATATTAGAAAAATATTAATTATCTTAACTAATTGATATCCTAAACTTAGATATTACACTTTATAGAGATAGAGCTGAGGTTTACATGGGAATATACGCCTTGTCCTGGAAAAATTTACGCCGTAATCGGTTGCGAAATCTATCCACAGTTTTGAGAATTTCCCTGGGGGTTATAATACTACTTATCCTTGTAAGTTCAGGTTTAGGGATAAGTAGCTTCATTGAAAAGTCTGGAACATCAAATGGGAATATACTGGCTGGGCAAAAATCAAATCAAACATCTGGCACCGACAATCAGACAAACATAGTATCATCAGCAGTTAATTATTTAAATTCATTTTTAGGAAGTACTTTCACTGAAAACCAGCTTATAAATCGCCTGGAATCTTTTTTAGTTAATGTTGTTTACATTTTAGATGGAATAGCCAGTATTGCCCTTTTAATTGGTGTTCTGGGAATTATGAATACCATGGGATTCAACCTCTCCGAACGAAAACGAGAAATAGGCCTCCTTAAGTGCATGGGATTTACTAAAAGACAAATTCTTATTAGTTGCACTCTTGAAGCGGGTTTACTTGGCCTCATTGGATCGATTATAGGAGTCATCATTGGAACTTTAGGTATCTGGATAATATCTACCTTTTTCCAGCCAGGTTTGTTTACAATACTACTCCCCTTCTGGTTATTTATAGGAACCATTACCGTGACTACCATGCTCAGCCTTGTTCTCGGCCTGTATCCTGCCTGGTTCACATCACAAATCAATGTAGAGGAGGCTCTTCTCTGTGAATACTGAAGATATTTTAACATTTAAAGATGTTAGTAAGGTTTACAAGAAGGGAGGGGTAGAACGAGTAGCCCTTAATAATTTATCATTTTCCCTTACCTCCCAAACCCATACCCTAATAAAAGGTCCTTCAGGAGCTGGGAAGACATCTCTAATATACCTTGCAGGTCTTATCAAAAAACCCAGTGCTGGAGAGATCCTTGTTAACGGAATTTCAACCCAAAATTTGAACGAAGAAGAATGTTCAAACCTGATTAAAAATGAAATTGGCTTTATTTTTCGTCGTTCAAATCTGCTACCCTATCTTTCTATTCTTGAAAATGTGATGCTTCCCATGATATCAGCGGATGAAGAGAAAGCTAAAAGATTGTTGGAAAAAGTAGAACTGGATGATTGGAACCGATTCCCCCATGAGTTATCCATTGAAGCAGAACAAAGAGTTGCTCTGGCCCGTTCACTTGTTAATGATCCGACACTTCTACTTGCCGATGAACCAACTGGAGAACTTGATGAAGATGAAACAGAGAATTTTATAGGACTATTTGATAAAATGGATGACCTTACCATCCTTATGACCAGTGATCAGAATTCACTTAACCAATTCTTTCAAGACTATGAACTTGAATACGGAGTACTCAAACTTTAACAATCCCATTAATCCATCCCATGATAAAAATCAAAACATCACATGCACACTTGGCTTGAGGGATCATGAATTAGAAAAATAAATTCCCCCAATTTCCAGACAGAATCAATTGATAATTCAGTAAAGTTTAACCACAAGCACTGTTTTACTAGAGCGAGCCAGATTAATATACAACGTAATATGAAAAGAGGAGTGATATGTTTTGTAAGATATGCACCAAAGTCCCAGTAAGAGCATTGGACCGAGTAAATTTACTGATTCATAGAATTGAAGGTACCAAATAAGGAACTATATTAAAGAAATATTATAATTAAGGAATACTAAAATAAGGAATACTAAAATAAGGAAATAATTAATAAATTAAATAAAAAAATTAAAGATACAATTATTTTTATTGTCTTATTCATACACAACTGCAGTTCCTGTAGCTGTAACTATAATTGCACTTCCCTTTAATCCTCCAATAGAATTGTAATCAACCAAAACTTCAATCACAGTATTGGCACCCCTTTCATTAGCATCATTCAGCATTCTGAGTATAGCTGCCTCCCTAGCCTCATCCAAATTCATATCATCTAACTGGGTTTTTTTAGACAACTTGGAAATACCTTCTGAGTTTTCCTTTACCATTGCCTCTCCAGTTACAATACCAATGTGTTTGGTAATCTTACCCCCCTCCATGTGAGGTATAGACACAATAGGAACATCCAGATCATCCATAAAGCTCAAATATGGAGTTTTTAATGAATCATCTGTGTCTTCAAGGTTTTCACCATTCGTTTCACCTTCAGAAGGTTTTCTGCGGACCTTATTCATAGCCTTAGATAGTAAATTCCCCAGATATCCTAGGGCATAAGTTAAAACTCCTAAAAATACAACGAAAAGTATATAATTAATGAGTATGGGGAATGCTGCCTGTATCATCAGCGCCAAGCCCCCTAACGTGAAAAAATTGAGCACGATTGGGTCTTGAGGGAAAATCCATGCATAAGCATTTATTATTACAAATATTAAAAGTGCGCTGATTGCTCCTGTGCTTTTACCGTACATACGTCGGGCTATGTATGTTTCCACAAAACCAGCTATGAGTGGAGATACAATGAACATAATGTTAAACCCAAAAATGACCAGATCCCACATTACACACATTACCGCTGACAAAAAGCCAGTGCCGGTTCCTATAAGTATGGCAGCAAATGCCCATCGTTTTTCTTTTAAAAAATTCACAACCGATGTTAACAATCCTATCCCTTCCTAATTAACAGCTAAAGACCTAATGGATGTGAAATATGAATATACTTTTTACTTCATAGATAGGAAATTTTATTCCTCGTAGGAAACCGCAGTTCCAAAAACAGTGACCATAATGGTATTCCCCATGGTCCCACCAAGGTTGTGATAGGCCAGACGTGTGCCAATAACCGCATTAGCCCCTTTATCTGCAGCTTTTTCTTTCATACTTTCTAAAGCAACTTCTCTGGCTTTTTTCAGTTCTTCTTCGTAGGCAGATGTTCTGCCCCCCACCACGTCCCTCACACCTGAAAACATGTCTTTGTAAACATTTGCCCCTAAAAGGGACTCACCATTGACTAAACCATAATATTCATTGATTTTTTTCCCCTCTATGGTTGGAGTGGTTAAAACGAGCATGGTAGACCTCCTTACTAAAGTTTATATTTTCTTTTATGGTACTATCTTTTTATAGTAATTATATTTCCATTATAGTATTTGAGTTAAGTTATAATTTGGTAAGTTAAGTTATAAACTGGTAGTTTTAGTTCCCCTAACCCGATCTGTACCATTAAATTTATTATAATCAAAGGACAAAAGTTAATACTGAAACGTATTTCTTCCCATTAGAAATTAAAAACTGCAATTAGTTTGTTTAATTCAAATAATTATGTTAAAATAAGGTTTAGATAATTGCAAGGAAACATCAATGAGGTTTTTTAAATGAAAAACACGATAGTTGGAATTATTGCAATAATAGTGGCAGTTGTAATGATAACTGCACCAGTAGTGGGGCTTGCCACTCTTGGCCTCATATCTGGACTTTTAATACTGGGAATGGGTATTTGGTTAACCCTTTTAGGGTTTGGTGAAAGAACATCCAATGATTTATGGTTATTCCCCTTCCTGGTGGGGATAGTGGGAATAGTTATGGGTGTAACCTTCCTGTTCAACACCTCCTGGATAATAAGCCTCGGTCTCTGGGCATATATAATTACAGGGATCCTGTTACTTATTACCGGAATCATTGCCCTACTTGTTGGTGAAAGGAAAACTTACAAAGTGTATGCGGGAATATTCGGACTATTATTCGGATTCCTCTTCCTTATTGTAGGTTTCTACAACGTGAACCCTGATATTTTAGGAGTCTTAACCGGAGTTGGACTCTTAATATATGGAATATTGAATATTAGGGAATAATATTAGGGAATAAATCCTACAAATCTACAAAATTACAAGAATACTCTGAATAGGATTGTCAGTGTAAAAAAGAATCGGAATTTATAAGAATCCGTTATTTATGAATCGGTTATTTATAATATTTCATACCCGAACTTCTGCAATAGACAGTTTTTCGGACCTGAAATATTAGTTAAACCCATTATTTATTTTTTTTAAAAAAATTATTTTAAAAATCCGTCTAAAATCCTAGCTGGCCCCTTAACATGAAAAACAACCAGACTATTATGAATAATCCGAATAAAATGTAAAGCAGTCTCTTGCTTTTTTGGACTTTCTTCTGGTTGGCCAGGGCTATCTGCTCACAGTTGGGTGAGCAAAACCTTTCATTCAAGGGCATGGGGGTCCCGCAAACAGGACAGTGTTTGTGTTGTTCAATCATAAATATTACCTCTTTAGAATTTTTTAAAATATTTTTTTAGCTTTTAATTTTTTTTAGAATAGGTTTATTCCATTTATTACCTGTTCAGGATAGATTTATTCAATATTAGGTTTAATTAAAGTACCCATATTATTGTTCAAAGCTTTTTTTAGGTTTTCAGCATTTTCTCCATTGAAAATGACAGTTTTTATCCTGGAACGAGCTATGATCTGTATGGCGGTTTTATCCAGGAATTCATAGGTACCCGCTTTCATCTCCTTATCAGCCAGCATCCCCATCATCTCCTTTGGAGTGATCTCCGGAAACATTTTTGCATCAGGGTACTTGTTGGGATCTTTATCATACAAACCATCAACAGAAGTGGCGTTTAAGAGTAAATCTGCTCCAACAAACTCTGCAAGGATACTGCCCACTGCATCAGTGCTGTGTGCGGGTTCCGTGCCTCCCATTACCACGATCTTACCCGTGGTGGAAAATTCAAGTGCCTCAGCAAAGTTGTGAGGGACCCGTGGATAAGCATCATTACCCAGGGCAGTTATAAGTAGTCGTGCGTTGAGTCGAGTGACTTCAATTCCAATATCATCACAGAGGGCTTCCGATGCCCCCAGATCTCTGGCTATTCCAATGTAGTCCCTGGCGGTTTTACCACCACCTACCACCACCATGATCTGGTGTTCGGCTGCCATACTCTTCAATACTTTTGCATAATCCTGAAATTTTTTATAATCGTGGTCCCTGATTATTATGGATCCACCTACTGTGATCACTACGCGCATCTCATCACCAAAGATAATGTAAGTTTACATATAATATAAAGTTTAGATAGAATATCTAATTAGTATAAATTCTAATATTTTACAAGAAGATTATAGTAGGAAAATTTGTAGAATGAAATAACAGTAATTATTAGTATGGTAACCAGATAATAATCTTCTGGAGAATCCATAAAATAAACGTACTTATTATAATTTTTATCAGTTTAGGAGCGATATTAAATGTCAGAACCATCATCAACCGAACTTTATGAGGTTAAGCGCACCCTGAAGGAACTCTCTGATAAAAAAGGGAGAGGTACCGAGTTGGTGTCTGTTTATATACCTCCAAATAAGCAGATCAGCGATGTGGTAAAGCACATGCGAGAAGAACTAAGTCAAAGTGCTAATATCAAGAGTAAACAGACTAAAAAGAATGTTCAATCGGCCATTGAAGTAATAATGCAACGTATGCGGCTTTTCCCAAAACCGCCTGCGAGGGGCCTGGTGCTCTTTGTGGGTATGATACCCAAAGGTGGTCCTGGAACGGAAAAGATGGAAACCTATGTTTTCGAACCCCCAGAGCCTGTTCAGACATATACTTATCATTGTGACTCCCAGTTCTTCCTGGAACCACTGCAGGAAATCCTGGAAGATAAGGAAATCTATGGATTGGCAGTTATTGACCGAAAGGAAGCCACAATAGCTATAATGAAGGGTAAAAGAATAGACATAGTCAAAAACCTCACCAGTGGTGTTCCTGGAAAACACAAGGCCGGTGGACAGTCCCAGAGACGTTTCGATCGATTGATTGAACTGGCAGCCCATGAATTCCTTAAACGAATTGGGGAACATATGAACGATGCATTTTTAGACCTTGAAGGCCTCAAAGGAGTCATTATTGGAGGCCCAGGGCATACTAAAGAGGATTTTGTCAACGGCGATTATTTGCACCATGAAATCAAACAAAAAATCATCACCACTGTGGACACTTCATACACTGGAGAATTTGGTATCAGAGAAGTTATAGATAAATCCATGGATGTCCTCACTGAAATAGACATCATGCGTGAGAAGAAACTGGTTCAACGTTTCCTGACGGAACTGGTGGATGAAAATGGTCTGGCATCCTATGGTGAAGCAGAAGTAAGGCAAAACCTGATTAACGGTGCAGTGGAAGTTTTATTACTCTCAGAGGACATTAAATCCAAAAGATACACCTACCAGTGCCCTTCCTGCGGAAACCAGGAAGAAAAAACCGTTAAAAATGAGGGTGAAGTTAAAGAAAAGGCCTGTGCAAAATGTGGTGAAACAATGAAAGTCTCTTCTTCCGAGGATGTTGTTAGTGACTTTGTTGCCCTGGCTGAAGAAGTTGGTTCAGAAGTTGAGATTATATCCACTGAAACCGAGGAAGGAATGCAGCTACTCCGTGCATTCGGAGGTATTGGAGCTATATTAAGATACAGAGTATAAATGCTTAAATAGCCGTTATTTACTGCGTTATACTCCTCTTTTTTTTAAAAAAATATTTTTAAAAAGAAATAAAAAGAAATTCAAAATAACTGGTTTATATCAACAACAAAACTGTATAAATGGGTTTTGTATAAATGGGCTTTTATTATTAAATAAATTATCGAAATAAAAAAAAATATCTGAGATAATCAGGTTATCCCAGTCTACTTACACGTATAAGCGATTCTACAGGGACTTTCTCCAATTCTATAAGACCTTTCTTGTCGATTAAGACCACTGCTGCCAGTGGGTCTGCTCCCAGGCTTCGGAAGACTTTTATTGCTTCGGCAACGGTTCCCCCACTGGTTATGACATCATCCACTATTATCACTCTTTTTCCTTCGACAGACGCGAAATTACTGCTCACTGCTCCCCGAGCATCCTCTTCCTTGCGATGTTTAATGGGATGGAATACAGCCATATCTGCATCTAAAAACTCGGCCATCATGGTGGCGAATGGTATTCCACTTACTGTAATTCCCACCACTACCTCCACATCACCATGCTGTTGTGCCATATCCGCCATGGCTGCAGAAACATAGGACATTCTCCTCGAACTACCACCCAGACTCTTCCAATTAATGGCAAAATCAACTGGTGCTTTTTCCTGAGCTTTTTCTTTAGTTTTATCAGTTCCCTGGAGTACCAGCCACCGAGCAGTGTCTTTTGAGACATTGAGTTCGTCAGCTATCTCCCCAGTGGTAAAACCTCTGCTTCTAAGTTCATGAGCTTTTTCAATGAGTTTTTGGTTCATTATACCCCTCCTGAATTGTCCAGTGTAGTCTGCTACAAATTTTATGCTTCATGCCAATTAAAATCTATCACAATGTAACATGAATCTTACAATCAATGGAATTAATCAAATCAAATGGGATTATCAAATACCTAATGAAATGATGAATAACCTGGATTAATCAATATCAATCTTAACTGGAATTTTCTCTTTGGCTGATTTCATTGCCGCTAAGACAGTTTTAAGGGCGTGTATTCCATCTTCCCCGGTTATTTTTGGCTTTTCATCAAGCATGATTGCATTTAAGAATGATTCCAGCTCTACCATAAGGGGTTCATGGTGTGGTACCCGGACATTCCTGGCGTTTTTACCAAAAATCTCCACAGTCTGGTCGATATAATCCAGGGAGATTATACCATCAGTACCAGTAACTTCCAGCTGCCGTTTTTTATATGGTGTGAGCCAGTTAACCTCCAACATACCGATGGCATTGTTATAAAATTCCATCATGATCTCGGCATGGTCCTCATATTCACATTTTTCCAGTCTACTACCCACATGGGCGTATACCTTGGAAACAGGGCTGTCCAAAAGATAAGCCATAACATCCACCTCATGGATAGCCAGATCTATAGTCACACCCACATCCTTTATTCGTGGAGGGAAAGGCCCAACACGCTTGGCGGAAACAGAGACAACTTCACCAATCAACTTTTCTCTTAAAAGCTTTTTAGCTTCTAGAACTGCTGGGTTGAATCGTTCCACGTGGCCAGTGGCCAGTTTCACTCCCTGTTTTCTGGCGGCTTTGACCATGTCCTTGGCTTCCTTCAGGGTGAAGGCAATGGGTTTTTCCACCAGAACGTGTTTTCCCTGTTCAATGGCACTCATCACTACCTCGTAATGGTAGGTAGTGGGAACACAAACACTTACTGCATCTATTTCAGGCATTTTAAGCACATTATCGTAATCAACAAATCCTACGGTGTTGTATTTCTTGGAAACTTCTGCCAGGGTGCCTTTCATGAGATCAGAGACAGCCAGGAGGTTGGCGTTTTTCAGTCGGGTGTATACCCTTACGTGGTTGTGGCCCATGGCCCCTACACCAACAACTCCCACATTTAACTTTTTCACTAGCAATCCTCCCCCATGCGTCTGGCAATTTCAAGACCGATATCTTCAGCCTGGTTTATTGGGCCTCTCATACTATGTTTAGAGATGAGTTCGCCCTCTTTGGTAAGTAAAATAGTTTGAAGTTCCAGTTCATCTCCCTGTGCCCGTGCACAAACTCCAAGAGGCCACTGACAACCCACACCGAGTACTTCTAAAACTTTCTTTTCAGCCATGATTTCTTGATAAGAATCTTTGTGATTTAAAGCTTTTAAAATGTCTTTTTTACTACTATCATTCCTGGCAACAACTGCCAGTGCCCCCTGGCCTGCTGCGGGAGTTATGTAATCTAATGGAAATCTTTGCTGGATGTGTTCAGAGAGCCCTAATCTTCTAAGACCTGCCTCAGCCATTAAAGTGGCCTGATATTCTCCACTGGTGATTTTTTTTATCCGGGTGTCAATGTTACCCCTGATGGGCTGTATATCCACATTTTTTTGATGATACCTGCAGAATGCCTCTCTTCTAAGGCTGCTGGTCCCTAATGTTGCCCCTTCAGGGAGTTCATCCCATTTATAGGGTGATACCAGTACATCGTGAGGTGATTCCCGTGGTGGGACTGCTACAATTTCCAGTTCATCATTTAATTCACTGGGAAGGTCCTTTAAACTGTGCACTGCAAAATCAACCTCTTCTTCCAAGACTGCTCTGTCAAGTTCCTTGGTGAATATTCCCTTCACATCCATATTATAAAGTTGAGAGTCTTTTATTTTATCCCCTGTGGTTTTTATTACGGTTATGTTTGTTTCCTCATCTGTTATTTTTGATAAAGAGGTGATTATATTTTTGGTTTGAACCATGGCCAGACTGCTTCCTCTTGTACCTACCTGCAATGCATCATCTCCGAGTGTGGCGAATTACTGAATTTAAGTCATAAAAGTTTGTCATTTAAAAGCTGCTGCCTAAGATAGCAGACTTGTATAAGAATCCTTAGTTGATTGATTTCCTATGATCTTTAATAAATGTTGTCATGAGAAAAATTAACCACCTATTCTGTTTATCATGGAACGATTTAAAGTTATCTTCTCTGGTGTTATCTTCTGCTTAATTCTGAAAAATTGGAACGATATATTAGCAATATATTTTTTGCACCGGCCTTTTCTGCCTCGTTAAGTGCCAGTTCTATGTTATTATGATAATTATAGTTTTTTCCCATCCTTTCCCTTACACTGCAACCCAGATCTCCGGTTAATATCAGGAAGATATCATCATTCAGGTCAGCTAAAAAGTTTGAAAGAGATTTTTCATCAATCTCCTCACAGGTTACACCGTAACTTCCCCCCAGTATCAGTGCTGGTTTTTCATAACCTTTTATCATGTTAACTGCTTTTTTTACTGCCGTAACGTTTATTCCAGGATTGATCTCCTGAATAATCATTATTTTGCCTCTTTTACTGAGGGATGTTCTCCCAGGCAGTCCACTGAAGTTTTCCAGACCTTTAATCACAGATTTGGGGGGAGTTCCCATGGATAAAGATGCAGTTATTGCTGAAAGTGTGTTTTCAATGTGGTGTTGGGCAGGGGCAAATGTGGAAACTTCAAAGGAGGTGTTTATTGACTTCCCATCTATGGTTACAAGATCGGTTACTTCCACCTGGAATACTGTCTTATGGAGCCCATAATTAATATTGTGCACTTTAACATTTACATTATCATTTTTTTCCCCACCCATGGAGAATGTATTCGTTTTCTGGTTTACTGGAGCGTGATGGGAATAAATTTCCTGGTAAGAATTATTATCACAGACTACTAGTTTGCTTTCAAACATCTGTAGCTTGGCTTTACTGGCACTGCTACTTCCCTTGGCTATGGTATAATCCTCAGCAATATTGGTGATAACTCCTACATCTGCTAGTCCTGTTCCTCCCAGGGAACTTTCAAATATGCAGATATCTACTCTGGGGATTTTATTACAAAAGTTATCCTTATCGAATTTTTTATCTTTATAAAATTCCTGTGCAAGTTTCCAGGCGGTTATGATACTGGCCGGAGTTATGCTAATGTCTTTCTGGAGAGTGATTTGGCATCCTACACCAGCAACTTCAACACCAAGACTACTTAATATCAGCGGGTTTTTATCACGGTATATCTCCTTGAGCATGGCTGCTGTGCTGGTTTTACCCTTCACCCCGGTGATTTCAATTACCGGCACTGTTATCAGGTCTTTCAAGAGAAATCCCACTGCCTGGTGGTGGGTCATGTGGGGAGGATGGGGCAGATTACAGTGCACCGGAGCTACAACCAGTAATTCGGAGTTATTATCTCTCGAGGTATCATCTCCGGAGATATCATCGCCATAGGAAAGATTTTCATTGAAATAACTTTCATAGAATGATTCATCAACCATTTCTATTCCCTGGACTTCCAGTGCGGATTTATCTTCTTCGGAGAGGGTGTGGTAGATGTCCCATGCAAAAACCTTACAGTCCTGTTTTTTAGAAAATTCAGAGGCCAGTATGGTTCCACCATGGGTCAGGTCTACTATGAGAATTTTCATTTTAATTGATTCCGCCCTGGGTTAACTTTTCTCGTACTTTCCGGTAGAAATCTTTGGTGAGGCGCACGAAGTATGCGCAGTTATCTGATTTATGGAAGATGATCTCATCCATGTAGTTTATTTCTTCCTCAAACTGACCATCAATGACTGCTATGGCCTTTTTACCTTCCCTGAGGAGTTTAACCTTTATGGTGCTTCCATCGGAAACAACGGTGGGTCTGGCCCCCAATTTAAATGGACATATAGGAACTATTACAAATGCTTCAACCCTGGGATCAATAATTGGACCACCCGCAGACATGGAATAGGCCGTGGACCCGCTGGGTGTGGCAATTATAAGTCCGTCAGCACGCAATTCCTCCATTATCTCATCATCCACACTGATCTGGATGTGGAGCATTTTGGCGGGTTTACGGGTCATGAGCACCACCTCATTTAGGGCAGGGGGTAACTCATGATTGTGCCATACCAGAAGCTGGTTTCTTTTTTCCACAAAATAATTCCCGGCAAGAACGGCTTCAATAGCTGTGAAAGCGTTTTCAGGATCTATTTCTGTTAAAAATCCAACAGTTCCCATGTTAATTCCAATTAATGGAATTTTTTTGTGGCTAATGTAACTCTGGGTGCGGAGGATAGTTCCATCTCCCCCAATAGCAACCACCATGTCCACATCCATGTCCTTCAGTTCACATTGTTTGTCCTGATATTTCTCCAGTTCCATGGCCAGGGGAGTGTCCAGAACAATATCCACCTCTTTTTCGGTTAAAAAATCAGCAATTTCCTGAGCAAGTTCCACTGCGCCTTTTATGTCACTACGAGCCACCAATCCCATGATCATTAAATCCCCTCCAGTATATCCATTATCTTTTTATGAATAACTTCATTACAGGTAGCTATAAGGGAAGTTTTCTCCAGAACACTTAACCTCCCATTAAGGGATTTTCCATTGGAATCCGTCACAATCCCCCCACTTTCTTCCAGGATAAGCTTGGCTGCAGCAACATCAACCAACCGTAGATTATTTTTCACATCAACGAATGCATCGTAGGTTCCATCGGCAACATAGGAGAGTTCTATTGCCACCGCCCCCAGAATTCTCATTCTTCTGACACTTTTGCAGAGAATTTCGATTTTTCCCATGTCCATCCTGTAAACGTAAGCTCCCAGAGATATATGGGCTAAATCCTGCTTAAGAGATGGTGTAAGATCATTCCCATTAACAAAAGCCCCCTGGCCCTTAACTGCACTGTAAATATCTTCTGTAGCATAGTTTTTCACCACACCCATCTGAATATCCTGAATAGTTAAAGAACCTTTTTTTCCAGGGGAAATAGGTGCCACTGCTACGGATATCCCGTAGGCAGGTATGTTCTTCACTGCATTGCTGGTGCCGTCCAGGGGGTCCACCACCAGTATGGCATCAGATGGGCCTTCACCAATGGTTACTTCACCAATTTCTTCACTTATAAGAGTTAATGGTCTGTCAACACCTTCCAAAACTTCCATAACCTTGTTTTCTGCCACCATGTCAATAAGAGTGGTTGGAGTTCCATCAGCACCCATTTTAACTATCTCTCCACTCTTTTGGGATCCTATAAGAGGGGATATTGCCCTTTGAGATTCCTCAATTAAATCCTGGCATACCTCACCCCAAAATTCCTGATCTTCTCTATTCATAGTTACCCTCCTCCTATCAAAACTTATTCTAGGCCCCTGAACCCAATAAAACACTTGAATTTTACTTCAAAGTTGGTTTTTATTCAGTATCATTCATGATCACTATTTTAAAGGACTAGTAATTAGTATTCTATCTAAAGTAGCCACATGAGTCATTCCAGATATACCACAGCAGCCAGTGCAACTGCCTCTTCTTTAACTATATGACTTTCATGTGCTATGATGATTTCCCTGATGGTAAGACCCCTCACCTGCATCATGTACTTTACCATGGTTTCCGCTTCTTCTTTGATGACATCTGGGTCCTGGTTCACCCCGGAGTGTTCCACCACACACCCAAAATCATCGGATATTGCCACTGCCACTGCAGCGGTTATTAAATCCCCTGGCTGGTCTGAATGTGCGCAGGCCAGGACACAATTAACCATTTTACCTTCCTTAATGTAAGGAAGTTCAACTATCTCTGTGTCTTTAGGGAGTATGCTGGATACTGTTATTAGGTTCACGTCACCAATCCCCGCATCTAAAAGGGCATTATCAAAGGCATTTAGCCTGGTGGGTCCTTCTGATCTTCCTGATGTTATTGAAACTTTCATCATATCACTCAAAATTCACTTAAAAATTTAAATAGGGAAAAAAATATAGGCATTTCTATATCAGAGAGAGGTATCTATAAATATATTTATACCCTGCAAGCAGAGTTATTAGTAGCAGATGTTATATTAATCATAATAGATTCTATTTCTTAGGTTCTAAAAATTTATGGATCCCACACATCGATCTGAAGTTTATACGTATAATACGGAGGTAAATAGCATGACTAAGGTAGTGGAAGTTAAAACGCTTAAAGTAGGTAAATATGTGGTATTAGATGGTGAAGCATCTAAAGTAGTGAGTATCCAGACTTCATCCCCAGGTAAGCACGGGGCAGCTAAGGCCAGGGTGGACGCCGTCGGAGTTTTCGACAACCAGAAAAGAGGTCTGGTAAAACCAGTGGATGCCAAAATAGAAGTCCCTATCATTGATAAAAGAACCGCCCAAGTACTGGCCTTAATGGGCAGTGACATCCAGCTCATGGATCTAGAGACCTACGAAACCTTCGAAGTCCCAATACCAGATGATCTGCGTGATAAACTGATTGAAGGGGCAGAAGTAGGTTATATTGTGGCCATGGGTAACAAGAAACTCATGAGAATTAAATAACCCCCATGAGGATTAAGATAATTTTAAAAATTTAATGAGGATTTGGATAAATGCACTTATATACTGAAAATCCTCTTAAATTTGCTTTTTCCCGGACGGAGTTTGAGTACTCCTCTGAAATTCAAGATAAGCCTGTTTTTGGTATTTTAGGGGTGCCCTTTGACAGCACCACCACCTACCAACCTGGGGCACGTTATGGGCCTCTTTTTGTAAGAGAGGCATCCTATAATTTTGAAAAATACAACTTATTTTTGGATAAAAGTCTTAATACACATGTCCAGGACATTGGAAACCTGGAATCTGTTCCTGGAAACTTTAATAATACCTGTTTAAACCTGGAATCTGTTATATCCTCCATTTTAGAGGAAGGAATTGTTCCCATAACCATCGGCGGAGAACACAGTATAAGTTATGGTGTTGTGAAGTCTTATGACACTACCGGGACCCATAATATGCGGGACGTTACTATTCTCCATTTTGATGCCCATATGGACCTCAGGGACGATTATATGGGAGAAAAATATTCCCATGCCACTGTTATGCGACGGATTCATGATCTTGAACCACGGCATATAATCCAGATGGGAATCCGCTCTGCCTCTGCTGAAGAAACACACTTTGCTCAGGATAATGGAATAGATTACTACACTCCTCCGGAGATAAAGGAGGATATTCATGGAATGAAAAATATCATTCACAAGATAAAGGGTCCGGTATATGTAACCGTGGATATGGATGTGCTTGACCCGGCTTATGCTCCCAGTGTTGGTACTCCCACACCAGGCGGGCTGAGCCCCCATGATCTGGAAAAACTGATCTTTTCTCTGGCAGGGAAAGAAGTTATTGGATTGGATGTGGTTGAGGTTTCATCAAACTCCATTGGGGATATCACCTCAATCAATGCCGCCAAAACGATTTTAGACTTCCTGTTCCTGCAATGAATCTATTTGAAATCATTAGCACTATTTTTATTTTTAGTTTAATTCTTTTTAAGGATGAAATCAATTTCAAGATTAAGGATGAAATGTCTTTCCAGGGAATATTCGTATAAATATTTATAGATATCCAGTCAAATCTAGAAATGTTTAGAATTTATCAGATTTGAATACACTCATAAAACGTATTCCAGGAATATAATCCACTAGTATGATTATAAAATTTATGAAGAATATACTAGTAAATCATGAAAATCCCTGTACTTGGATAAAATAGGAGGATTATTATGTATAACCGCGAAGTCAAGCTTACTGGACACATTATTGATTCACTTACTCTTCCCAGGGCCCTGGACCTTATTATGGACATGGGAGGGGACTTCCAGATACTGGAATTTGAGGTGGGTAAACGTAAAAAGGATACCAGTATCGCCAGGATTAAAGTTTCAGCAGACAGTGAATCCCTTCTGGGTGAAATTTTAGATGAACTGGCAGAAATAGGAGCCATGGTAGTGGAGATCAGGGAAGTTAATTTAGAAGCTGCCAACAAGGATAAAACCCTACCTGCTGATTTTTATTCCACCACCAACCATCCCACTTTCATCCGCTTCCAGAATGAATGGATACCTGTAGAAAACATTGAAATGGATTGTATGATTGTGGTTGACCCCCAAAATCAAAAGGCCATCATTAAACCTATTGGTCAGATAAAGAAGGGTGACCTGGTGGTGGTGGGTCGTGAGGGAATCAAGGTTATGGCTCCTCAACGTCCCAGGGGTAAGAAGGGAGTATTTGAGTTTATGGGGAGTGATGCGTCCTCGGAAAAACCACTCCAAACTCTAATTAAAAGCATTGCCCAGGAAGTACGGGAAGTTAAAAGTCGTGGGGGTAAAATTGCAGTGGTTGGTGGGCCTGCCATCATCCACACTGGCTCCGGTCCAGTGCTGGCCCGGATGATCAAAGAAGGATTAGTTGATGTTATCTTTGCCGGTAACGCCCTGGCCACCCACGACATTGAAAGCGCACTGTATGGAACATCCCTGGGGATGTGTGTGAAGACTGGTGAAGCCGTTGCAAGGGGGCACCGCCATCACATCTACGCCATCAACCAGATCAACCAGGCGGGCTCCATACAGGATGCGGTGGAGCAGGGTGTTCTTAAAAAGGGAGTTATGTATGAATGTGTGAAAAACGATGTTCCCTTCGTACTGGCTGGCTCTATACGGGATGACGGACCATTGCCTGATGTTATAACCGATGTTATTGAGGCCCAGGATGAGATGAGGAAGTATGTTCCTGGTGTGGATATGGTGATCATGATTGCTACCATGCTCCATTCCATAGCCGTGGGAAACATCCTACCATCCAAGGTTAAGAGTATTTGCGTGGATATTAACCCTGCAACAGTCACTAAACTAGGAGATCGGGGTAGTGCACAGGTACTGGGTATTGTTACCGATGTGGGGGCGTTTCTGCCCATGCTTTATCATGAAATCAATCATTTTGATAAAGAGGATTAGAAATACAACCACCTATTCCTTTATTTTGGAAAACTAAATATTATTCTTAGAAACTACCAAATATTATTCTTAGATACTAATTTCATCCTGGAAAAATTAAAGTTTACCATAGACACTGTCAGGCCCACGGAGGATGCACATGTTGAAAGGAAACCTATTAAACCTCTTTACAGAAGAAATCTACCCTGCAGAGGTGGAAATCCAGAATGGGGAGATTAAATGTATCAGGGAAGTTAAGGGTGAGTTTAAAAACTACATTCTCCCAGGGTTTATCGATGCCCATATACACATTGAAAGCTCCATGCTCACTCCTTCCCGTTTTGCAGAGGTGGTGGTGCCCCATGGAACCACGGCAGTGGTGGCTGATCCCCATGAAATTGCCAATGTCCTGGGACTTGCTGGTATCGACTACATGATGAGGGATGCTAGTACAGTTCCCCTCCACTTTTTCTTCACTGCCCCGTCATGCGTGCCTGCCACAGCCTTTGAAACTTCTGGAGCAGTGCTGGGACCTGCTGGAATAGATGAAATCCTCCAGATGGATGATGTGGTGGCACTGGCGGAGATGATGAATTTTCCAGGTGTTATTGGAGAAGAGCAGGTTGTTCTGGAGAAGATTAAACTCGCCCGTGAACATTCTAAACCAGTTGATGGCCATGCACCTCTTTTATCCGGTGCAGATCTCTGCAAGTATATAGGTGCTGGTATATCCACTGATCATGAGTGCAGCAGGCTGGAGGAGGCACAGGAGAAAAAGAGGTTGGGGATGAAGATAATGATCCGGGAAGGATCATCAGCCAAGAACCTAGAAGAACTGCAGAGTGTGGGGGGTGATTTCCTGGTATCTGATGACCGGCACCCACAGGACCTTCTGGAGGGACATTTAGACCATACCCTGCAAAAAGCGGTGCAACTTGGCATGGATCCTGTGGAAGCCATCAGGATGGTTACCTTGAATCCTGCATCCCATTACCATCTGGATACCGGGTCAATTAGCCCTGGTAAAAGAGCTGATCTGGTGCTGGTGGATGATCTGGAACATTTCAACGTTAAAAAAGTCCTGATAAATGGAGAGATGGTTGCCAGGGAAGGGAAGGCCCTTTTCAAAGTCCAACCCACCATGATCGAAAATACATTCAGATTACGTGACAAAAAGCCATGGGATTTTGAAGTACAATCTAACATAACTGGAAAGGTCACAGTGAGAGTTATTAAAGTGATTGAGGGACAGCTTCTCACTGAAGAATCTGAAGCAATCCTGGAATCTTCTGCTGGCGTTTTAAAAGTAGACCATGAAAACGATATCCTGAAAATTGCAGTGGTGGAAAGATATGGGGCTAATCACATTTCCAATGCCTTTGTAAATGGTTTCAAGCTTGAAAAAGGGGCTATTGCATCCAGTGTTGCCCATGACTCCCATAACATCATTGTGGTTGGTACCAACAGTCAGGATATGGCAGCTGCCGTTAACACCCTTAAAAAGAATAGAGGAGGGCTGGTTGCAGTTTGTGATGAAGAGGTTCATTCCCTTAAACTCCCAATAGCTGGTCTTATGAGTACCCTGAGTGCGGGGGAGGTATCTGACCAGCTGACTAAATTACATGATGTGGTTAAGGATATGGGTTGTAAATTGGCCTCACCATTCATGACCATGTCATTCATGGCCCTCCTGGTGATTCCCAAACTAAAAATCAGCGACCAGGGCTTATTCGATGTTGAAAGTTTCCAGTTTGTGGATGTTTTAAAATGAGACGCTAGGTGTTTCAGAAATAAGAGTAATCTTAATTTATTTGATTTAAAAGTTATCTGATGTTTGTGAAAACTTGAGGATAGGAGAATAAAACTTAACTGATAAGTAGAATAAAACTTGCTGAGGAGAATAAAACTTCCTGATAGGTGAATAAATTCTAAAAATGGGTGTTTTTGAATGAATGTTATACCCCTGGCCTTTGAAAGTATGGGTGTGCGCTCCATGGCCACCTACATTGAAACTGACCAGAAGATACTAGTGGACCCTGGTACATCCATCGCCCCTAAAAGGTTCGGATTCCCTCCATGGAAGGATGAATTCGATGCTCTGCATGAGACCCGGGCCAGAGTACAGGAATATGCTAAAAAAGCAGATATTCTAACCATCAGCCATTACCACCATGATCACTTTACTCCTTTTAGTCTGGGAAGATACCTGGATTCCTCTCCGGAATATGCTCAGCAAATGTACCGGAATAAAAAGCTGTTTATAAAACATCCCACGGAAAATATAAATAAAAACCAGCAGAAAAGGGCCAGAGATTTTTTAAAGAATTTGAAACGTTTAGGGACTAGGGATATTCATTATGCTGATGGTAATTCATTCAAAGTAGGGGATACTCTTTTTAAATTTTCAAACGCACTTCCCCATGGTGCAGAGGGCAGCCGTGTGGGTTTTGTCATAACCGTCACCATTGAATGGGAGGGGCAGAAGTTAATACACGCCTCTGATGTGCAGGGACCTATGGGGGATGGTGCCAGGGAACTCATACTTAATGAAAACCCAGATACTCTTATTTTAAGTGGTCCACCCATCTATCTGGAGGGTTTCATTCTGGAGAAGAGGGATGTGGTACGTGCACAGAAAAATTTGATTGAAATTGCCAGGAAAATTCCTCGGGTGGTGGTTGATCATCATCTTTTAAGGGATCTTCGCTGTTTTGATTTTATAAAAACAGTTAAGGAAGAATCAAAGGGCGAGGTACTTGTAGCATCGGAACTTCTTGGTAAAGAGCCTTATCTCTTAGAAGCAAGACGAAAAGAGTTCTATTTTTAGGTTTTGGTTTATTAAATTTATTATAATTAATTTAGAATTTTACTTTTCAAGGGATTCTATAATCTTCTTCATGGCTTTTTTATGGTCCTCTGAGCCTACCTTGTTCACCACCCTGGAGGTTTCACTAATCTTCTCCAGGTATGCCTTCTTTTCATCTTCAGAAACAATATCTATCCGGCTAAGATACACCAGGGCCTCAATTATCCCATAAATGGCCCGGTTTAAAGGATGAACATGTTCCTGATTCTTAACCACTTCCAGGACCTTGGCATTTACCACATTTAGGGTAGAAGTTCCCAGATGATCCTGGCGTTGAACCAGCTTTTCACGGGTGACTTCAACTGTGAAAAAGGCTTCTGCTCCTTTGATGCTTAAATCCTGGTCATGAGTCTGGAATTTTGTGCTGTCAAGATTTCCCAGGGTTGATTCAACAAATACCATTGGATCCCGCAGTATATTCACACAGAAACTCTTTTCACGTCGCACATTATCGAATGTTTTTGATCCCTCATGGAGATAAACAACCACTTCACGATCTTCTTTACAGATAACACCAATTGGTGCTGCATTGGGGGTTCCATCCGGGTTTCGGGTGGTAACTATGACCTCGTAGAGGAGACCACGTTCCATACCCACAGAATACAAGTCCAACATGATCTAACCTTTTAACCCATTAATCCATAATCCCATAATCCCATAATCCCATAATCCCATAATCCCATAATCCCATAATCCCATAATCCCATAATCCCATAATCCCATAATCATTTAATCGTTTTTATAAATTTCTCCAGTTAAAATACCGTTTATTATGCAGTCAAAATCAATTTTCTCATCCCAACCTGCGTTTTCGAACATGTTCATGTAACACAGGCCAATGACCTTTCCACCAGGTGCCAGGATATCTTCAATCATTTTCTGCACATCAGCTACATCTACTTCGTATTGAGGCATGGAGAGTCCGCCCAGAAGGGCTACAACACTGCTGTGGGGATCTGCTTCTTCTGTAAATTGCATACCTAATGGTGTGCGTTCAATTTTCCGAGCTGAATCCAGATCAGTTTTGGCAACAAAAACTGATTCCTTATCCCGAATTACATAGGCAAAAAGTTCTGCAAATGGGCTGCAAACACCAGGAATTCCTGCAAAAGTAACTTTTTCTGCACCCTCTACTTCCCTCTTGAAAGCCATCAGGTTTCCGTTTAATCCTCTGAACTTTTCTGTTTCCATCATTACATCACCAATATCTATTTTAAAAAAAATATTCAGGTTATTAAAAAATTTAATAAAAAGTTTAAACTAGGGGAATTCTAAAATTTAAGAACATTAAAAGTTGAATGTTCATTATACTCTCAGGATCCCTTCAAAAATATATATATGATATAGGCTATCACCAGTATAATTATAACCGGAAGTAACCATATGAATACATAGAAGAAAACCACTGCTAGCACCAGAGCCACCAGTATGAGTAGAATGTCTCGAAGTTCCATATTTTTCTATATTACCATTTTAACATAAAAATATTTGCATATGGGAATTACAAGCCCGGAAATGGCGAATTAATAAAAATATTTGGCAAATCTACACTTCTATTGTAAAGTGGAGAAGATAGAATTAATGAGAATAATAAGAATAAAATAGGGAATAACTTAAGGAAATAAGATAAGAGGATAATTAAAATGATATTAGTGGTTAACAATCATGGACAGTACAATCACCGGATTCACCGGACTCTGCACTACCTGAAAATACCTTCAGAGCTGGTTCCCAACACCACCAGTCTGGAGGAAATTAAGGATAAAAAACCATTGGGATTGATTCTGGGAGGCGGACCCTCAGTGGAAAGATCAGGTAACAGTATAGAATACGTTAAAAAACTGGATTATCCTATTCTGGGCATCTGTCTTGGTCATCAGATCCTTGCACAGGCCTATGGTGGCGAAATCGGTTCTGCGGGTTCGGAAAGTTACGCTCAGATCCAGATTAACATCCGAGATGAAAATGACATCTTCAAAGGCCTGGGACCACAGTTAGATGTCTGGGCCTCCCACAAGGATGAAGTGACCGAACTCCCCTCTGAATTTAAAATTCTGGCCTCATCACCCATATGTGATATTGAAGCCATGAAACACATGGATAAGCCTTTATACGGGATACAATTCCACCCTGAAGTCTATCATACCCCAGAAGGGCCTAAAGTTTTTGAGAATTTTTATGAAGTTTGCAAAAAATATCATAAAAATGATTAAAGATTCCAATTATTAAGATTCCATTGGAAAATAATTAACATATTTAACTTGATTGACAGAATTTTTATGCTTTATTGAATCAAAAAAAAATCATTATAGGTCGATAAACATGTTAGATCCGTCTTCTTTCATTAAAGAATCAATAGATGAAATTAAAAAAACCATAGGAAATAAAAAGGCAATAATTGCTTTATCCGGTGGTGTTGATAGTTCAGTGGCATCAGTTCTTGTTTCAAATGCCATTGGAGAAAATTTAACCGCAGTCTTTGTTGATCATGGTCTCCTGCGGGAAGGGGAAGCAGACTATGTTCAAAAAACATTCCATGACCGGCTTAACTTGAAGTACATCAATGCCAGCGAAGAATTTCTGGGTAAACTGGAAGGAGTTGAAGACCCTGAAGAAAAACGAAAGATCATAGGCGAAGTCTTCATCCGGGTTTTTGAAAGGGAAGCCGAGAAAGTGGGTGCCGAATTCCTGGTGCAGGGCACTATTGCCCCTGACTGGATCGAAAGTCATGGAGATATTAAATCCCATCACAACGTTGCCCTCCCCCATGGGATGGTTCTGGAGCTTGTGGAACCTATAAGAGAACTTTATAAGGATGAAGTGAGGATCATTGGAGCTGAAATGGGATTGCCTGATGAGATGGTGAACCGGCAACCCTACCCGGGTCCGGGTCTGGCTGTGCGCATAGCAGGAAAGATAACCCCCCAGAAAATTGAAATATGCCGCAAAGCCAATGCCATAGTAGAGGAAGAAGTGCAAAAGAAGGGTCTTGATAAAACCCTGTGGCAGTACTTCGCAGTGCTCACCAACACCAAGGTTACAGGGGTTAAAGGAGATATACGGGACTACGGATACCTGGTAGTCCTGAGAATGGTTGAATCACTGGATGCCATGACTGCTGATGTTCCGGAACTCCCCTGGGAAATGGTGAAAACAATCTCCCGGAGAATAACTGCCGAAATCCCGGAAGTCACCCATGTGTCTCTTTCAGTTAGTGACAAACCCCCAAGTACAATTGAACTTGCTTAAAAACATTGCTGAAAGTTAATGGACTTAAGCATATACTTTTTTTTAACCTTTTTTATTTTTCATTATTAAATACTCGTATAAAGCATCCGCAAGTTATTTTAAACCCTATAACCATCCGTAAGGTTATATGTTAATAATTCATCCCTAACACGCGTCATATATTTACACTTCTTCACCACTTCCCTAACATGAAGAGAGTAAACTAAAAGAGAGTAAACATATTATTAATTCATAATATTTGAAGAATTTTAAGAAAACTAATATTTCATTGGACATATTGTGAATTTTTTCTGGAAATTTTGAATGAATGTTTGGATAAGTTTATAAGTAAAAAGATCCAAAGAATTTGATCGGAAGAAGGCTTCCGTATTCCTACAAGGGGAGTGTTGACTGGTGATCTTATGGAAACCAAAAAAATTTTAGTGTTAGGAGATTCAGATTCGGGTAAAAGGACTGCCCTGAAACATGTTTGCAATAATCTGGTAGAAACTGAAGCTGCAAGTTATGGGAAAACCATACAAAACAATAAAAAGCTTCAAATATTCAGCCCATCCAGTGCAGAGAGATTTAAGTTTATGAAAGACATATTATCCAAAAATATGGACGGGGCAATCATAGTTATCGATAACACTCAGGGTATTACCCTTAACTGTGAAGAAATGATTGATTTTGTGGAAGAAAAAGACGTTCCTTATGTCATATTTGCCAATAAACAAGATTTAAGTGATATTCCCATTTATACTCAGTACCATGATGTTCTGATAGTTCCTACCGAGGCAATTTCAGGTAAAGGGATTTCGGAAGGTGTGAACATATTATTGGAATTGATGGAACCAGAATATATCAGTAAGATCAAAGCAGTTAGCTGCTGATATTCTACCATTTTTAATTTATTTTCCACGTTTGATTTATAAACGTTGCTTTGATGTTATATTACATATATCCACTAAAATAAAGGTCAAATAATCAAATATAAAATTAATTATCCTCATAAAAGAATAGAATACCCTTTAAAATTCTTTATTAATCATTTAAGGTGACTGCATTGGAAAATGAACCCCTAATTAATCCTAAAAAAATCGTTATTTTATGCAATTATAATTCTAGCAAGGATCATTCTGCAACCATAATAGACTATTTTAATGATAATACTATGCCTGAGGAGA
Organism: Methanobacterium sp.; assembly: GCF_016217785.1. Taxonomy (NCBI): domain Archaea; kingdom Methanobacteriati; phylum Methanobacteriota; class Methanobacteria; order Methanobacteriales; family Methanobacteriaceae; genus Methanobacterium; species Methanobacterium sp. The sequence goes on along the minus strand of NZ_JACRGA010000005.1, from coordinate 87,348 downwards.
AAATTGAATTATCTGTCTTTAATTATCGGAGGATACTCATAGACGGTGGGAAAAATTATTTATTCAATTCACCAGGCTATCCGGAATTCATGTCCATAAAACAAGTGTTATCTGAAGATGTGGACGGAGTTATTGTTTTTGTAGAGACCAGTGTTGGTATTTTTGAAACAGACTTGGAAATAATTAATTTGATTACCAGTGAAAACATACCCCATGTCTTATTTGCAAATAGAGATGATTTTGGCGAATTTGAAATGGATACCCATGTTGAAGGAGTCTTGATTATTCCCACCATTGCTCAGGATGGAATTGGAATAAACGATGGCCTGAAAATGTTATTAAAATTAATTGACAAATATGAAAAAGAGACAGCCCCTCCTGAAAACAATGCAATAGAACCCAAAAAAGCCTACAAAACCAGAGAGATCAATGAAACCACAGAGATCAATGAAACCTATGAAGAATATGATGATCCTGAACCTTTACCATTGTTTATCCCGGAATTTTACAAATTAAGATTTTTTTTCCACCCCATTGAACTGGACAATGTGAAAAATTCCCTGGCAAAATTCGGATTTTCCAATATAACTACAATAGATATCAAGTATCATGACCATAATAATGAAAAAATGGAAACATACCGTTGCAGTAGTTATGAGCTAGAATTACCACCAAAAATAGAAATGATGATGATCATCAGAACGGAAGAAATTGAGTATGTTATTCAGGCCCTTGAAGCTGTGAAAACTGAAGATGTTAGTGAAAAATTATTTATATCACCAGTGGAAGATGTTATACGAATTAGAACAACCGAAAGAGGGGAAAATGCTGTTGATTGATTGTAATATTATTGAAATTATATATTTTTAATAAATATTACCTTTAACATAGATTTACCTTCATTCAGCTGATTTCATAAATCTATTTATAAACTGTTTTTAATAGCCTTTCTTTAATTATATGGCAATAATTATAATATTAAGAGAATATAAATTTATTATAGATTTTTATTAACCCATCCTTAGAAAATGATCATCATGAATGATGAAAAAAAATCTAAAGAACAGTTAATTGATGAAATAACAAAATATAGGAATTTATATTCTGAATTAGAAGACCATATGGCTGATTTTAATTTAATGAAACCTGAAAACAAACCTTTTCAGGATGCTTTGAAATTTTTATCCCCCCTGGTAATGGAGCTATTGGGTCTGCCCACAGAATCCGATATATACGATTTTGTACTGGAAAAACTTCAGGAAGTAGTTAAAGATGCTTACATTATCATTTCCACTTATGATGAAGATTCTGGTAGTTTTAAAGTTCGGGATATAGTGGGGATCACCCCCAAAATGGCTGATCTTGCTGAGAAGTTAACTGGGGTGAAAATAGATGATTTCAACTTCCCCCAGGATACCCTGGATCAAGGATCAAAAAATTTCTTATCAAGCGGGAAGTTGCAAAAGGTAGAGGATGGTCTATCCTACATCACCGCGGGGAAACTACCTTCAAAAACATATCGCATGATTGAAAAAGCATTCGGTGTTGATGAAACCTATGTGATGGGTTTTTCATTCAAAGGGGAGATGTTCGGGAGTGTGAATATAGTAACCAAAAAAAATGGTAAACCCCTTAACATCAACACTGTGGAAACCATCCTTAACATCGCCTCTGTTGTTTTGCAGAATAAAATGGCGGAAAAAGAACTAAAAAAACGCGAAAGACTTTTAAGTCTGGTTACAGACAATATGCTGAATGTGGTGGGGCAGATCGATGCGGAAGGAACTTTCCAGTATATCAGCCCTTCAATTAAAACTATTCTCGGTTATGATGTTGAAGAAATCCTGGGTGAAAATGTTTTCAAATTTATCAATTTAACCCATCCTGATGATCAATTTATGGTCGCTTCTGCTTTCAGGGAGGCTAATGATTCATACTTACCCGGAAGCGTGCAACATCGATTCATACGGGCTGACGGACGTTACATATGGGTTGAATCATTAGGAAACCCATTATTTGATAAGGAAAATCAGTACAAAGGAGTGGTATTCAGCATGACTGATATTGATTCCTTGAAAGTTGCTGAAAAAAATTTCAGAACATCTTTAGAAGAGAAAGAACTCCTACTGCGTGAACTTCACCATCGAGTTAAAAACAACATGCAGATCATATCCAGTCTTTTAAGCCTTCAAACCCAGCACATTAAAGATGAAAGGGATCTGAAAATTTTCGAAAGCAGTCAGAACCGTGTGAAAACCATGTCCCTGATTCATGAGGAGCTTTACAGTTCACAGGATTTTTCACATATCAACCTGTCTGAATACATTCAAAATCTTACCAAAGAGCTTTTAACATCACATATTGAAGATCCAGGACGTGTGAAACTTACTGTCAACGTTGAAGATGTCAGGATGGAATTAGAAACTGCCATACCCCTGGGACTTCTTATTAATGAAATCGTTGCCAATTCAGTTAACCATGCATTTCCCAATGAACAGAAAGGGAAGATAATTGTGGAACTAGAAAGAGATGGTAATGCCTTCATTCTGAAAATGAGTGATGATGGTATTGGAATCCCGGAAGACATTGATTTTAAAAAGGCAGAAACTTTAGGATTTCAACTGATAAACAGCCTGGTAAACCAGTTAGATGGTCAAATTGAAATGCATACAAATAATGGGACCAGGTACACAGTTAAATTCAAGGAATTAGATTATAAAAAAAGGTTTTGATTTTACTTATGCCAATATCACATATAATGCGTTTTAGGATTGTGTCAACAGATACTTAGTTATATTCTTAAATAGGAGATATAATCTGTTAAAGTTGGAGAGGATTATGAATAGTAAAAAGGTTTCTCATCAGCAAGAATACTGGGATGAGGTTGCAGAGGAAAAAGAATTCCCCACACCATTTCCACTGGCAGAATTTAAAAAACATATCCCTCCTGAAATGAATATTCTAGATGTAGGTTGTGGCTACGGTAGAACCTTAAATGAACTTCATAAAAACGATTTTAAGAATTTAAAAGGGGTAGATTTCTCAGAGAAGATGATAAACAGGGGTTTGAGGTTGCATCCTCATCTTAACCTTATCAAGAATAATGGAGATGATCTTCCATTTTCAGATAATTCATTTGATGTAGTGCTACTCATTGGAGTTTTAACCAGTAACATTCAAAACGAGAAACAGGAAGAATTAATTTCAGAAATTTCAAGAGTTTTAAAGGATAATGGAATACTTTACATTAGTGATTTTCTCTTAAATGATGATGAGAGAAATCTCAAGCGTTATGAAAAATTTGAAGATGAATATGGGATTTATGGAATTTTCGAACTTCCTGAAGGTGTAATTTTAAGACATCACACCAAAAAACATATTTTAAAGTTAACTGAAGATTACAAAAAGCTATACTTGGAAAATACTGTTTTTAATACCATGAATGGTCACAAATCCAATGGTTTTTATTATATTGGTAAAAAAATAGTGAAATAATTATTTAAATTCATGAGTGTTTATAAATTCAATGAGGAGAAAATAATGAAAAAGGAAACCCCTGAAAAGGATTTTGTCCCTATTTATTTTGCAAGTTTGAAGGAGATAAAGCTGGTTGAAAGAGTGGTGAAGACTGATGAAGAATGGAAAGCGCTTTTAACCCCGAAACAGTTTGATGTTGCCCGGAAAAAAGGGACAGAACGGGCTTTCACTGGCAAATATCATGATTGCCATGAGGATGGGATTTACCAGTGCGTGTGCTGTGGCACTGATCTATTTAACTCCCAGACCAAATTTGATTCAGGAACTGGTTGGCCCAGTTTCTGGGCACCAGTGGCTGGTGAAAACATCACCACCAAAACTGACCGTAGTTTATTGATGGTGCGCACAGAGGTTCTTTGCGCCCGCTGCCATGCACACTTGGGTCATGTGTTTGATGATGGCCCGGCACCAACTGGCCTGCGTTACTGTATGAATTCAGCATCACTGAACCTTGTTAAACAAACCATCAAATGATACGTGGATTAGAAATTTAATTCCATTTATTTACATTTCAGACAAGTGTAGTTGATTGCTTAACCAGATAGTCTGTGATAATTAGTTCTCATCTGCTGGCTAAAGTCTTTTAAAAAAGAGGAGATAATCTAAATACTATGATGGGTAAGAAAACTTACCTTAAAAAGCTGACTTCCAAGTTTCAGATACCCTCAGTTGAGGTTGGTAAAGAATTAGAGGGTAGTACACCCCCTTCAGTATTCATTGGTAGCTGGAATTATCCCAAGGTATATGCAGGTCCCATGATCTCCCCTGTATCTGGAGATACCGCTATTATGGACACTCCAGAAGCATGGATTCCTGGTGATAAAAGCCAGGAGGATATTATTTCATACCGGATGAGTCTGGTTCGGGGTAAAAAGATGATTGGAATCACTGATCTGGATAACCGGATGGTGGAGAAACTCCAGGAGATCTCCCTGGCCTCAGGATCTATTGATAGTGAAGCAGAGTTCTGGAAAAAACCCAGAGGAGTTTCATTCAGTGAATACCAGGCCCCACATGGCCCCAGTGCTATTCTAGAAAAGTTCGAAATTGATAACGTCCGCTGGGACCGGGAACTGGAGAAGGTGTACTATGACACTGATCTACGGGCCCGAGAAGCACTTATGGATCTGCACCGAAAGGACATACCCTTTTCTCATATGCAGAAGGCTTTTTCTGTGGGCACCATGGGTGTGGATAAACGCAGACGCCTGGTTCCCACCCGCTGGTCCATAACTGCCTGTGACAGTACTATTGGAGATCAGCTACTTAAGGAAGTGAAGCATTATGAACCAGTGGATGTTCATCGAGTGTATGAGTTCCAGAGCCTGCAGAACTATTATGCTGTGCTCTTACTCCCCACCCCATGGCAATATGAATGGATGGAAGCCTTTTTAGAAGTTTTAGGGAAAGAAAAACTCATATTCTCAGATTATGAGAATTATAATGGTAAAAAAGAGTATTCACGGGTTGGGGGTTGTTATTACACTTGTAAAATGGCAGTCTTAGAAGCACTGGCTCAGGAAAAGCGTCAGGCTGGAGTTATTGTGCTTAGGGAGGCTTACTCTGGATACGTGCCTCTTGGTGTGTTTAACGTCCGGGAAAATGTTAGGAATGCAATGGCACAACCTTACCTGGAGTTTGAAGATATGAAAACTGCCCTGACCTATATTGACACCCGTTTGAAGCTTCCGGTAAACAGTTTCATCAAAAGAAGTGATCTTCTGCAGGATATCCTCCGTTCCAGACAGACCACCCTGGATTCTTACTTTAAATGATCAAAATTCAATGCCTAAAAAAGATTTATTAAAAGTGATTGAATGGAACTTTTCTTTAAAATGCCGTCAAAAGAAGCCAGGGAAGCCATGTGTGATGCTTCCCTCGAACTTGGAAACCGGTTCATGGGTAATGAGTATAAAAAAAATGCTGAAGATGCTATAAAAAAGGTTACAGGTCATGAACATGCCCGGGTGATGGGTAGTGGTAATGCGGCCATTATGGCTGCTATGAGCACCATGAAAGGGCCAGTTATGATTCCAGACCAGGGCGGTTGGAGTGGTTTTAGGAAGATTGCTGAGTTTTATGGGCTTGAATTGACATATTTATCCACCAAGATGGGTGTTATTCATCTGGAGACACTGGAAGAACAAGTGAAACTAAAAAGTCCTGAGTCTCTTTTCATTACCAGTTTTGCAGGTTACATGGCTGAGCAACCAGTTAAGGGGATTTACGATATCTGTGAGGATAATGGGGTGATTCTGGTGGAGGATGCTTCCGGATCAGTTGGTGATCCCCTGAAGAACCTTGCCTGTGGTGACCATTCCCATGTTATGGTGGCCTCCACTGGATCCCCTAAGATTGTTAATGTGGGTAATGGGGGGTTTATCTCCACCAATGAACCTGGAATTTTTAATAATGCGGGTTTCATCCTGAAAACACTCCAAAGTAGCCCGGTTACTTGTGCTGGCCTGGTAGAAGAAATTAAAAAAACTCCTGGAAATCTGGTTAAAACTATTGCTGCCTGTGAATTTCTGAAAAAAGAAATTGAATATGTTTTGCACCCTGAAAAGCGAGGAATAAACATAGCCATTCCACACGATGAACCAAAATCCATAGCCCGTTTACTTAGAAATAACCTTAAAGTAATGGGCGGAGGTATGATAACTGTTTGTCCTCGTTATGATAGAATTAATCAACCTGCGGTTTGTTTAGAAGTGAAAAATTTGGATATTGAATGCTTGAAAAAAGAAAATCTCAGGAAAATAGTGGAAATTGTGAAGAATACTATTTAAACGTTTTTTAAAACCTGAATTTTTGTGTAAACTTTTTTAGTTTAATATCCGTTTATATATTATTTGGCTTAAATTCCAGTTTAGACTGAAGTTTATAATCTTAAATCCATGTCGTAGATCAGATTTCAAGATTTAAAAGAGCGGTTCTTTCTATCATAACCCGTTCAATGTTTCCTGCACTCGTTATTTCCAGAGGGGAGATTTCATACAATTCTTGCAGTGCATCTACATCTGCCTGGAGTACTTCGTCGTGCTTTCTACCCAGAACTTTCTCCACCTGGTTCTGGATATTTTCTTCACAATCCACCGCCACCATACAGATATCCATTTTACCTTTTCCTATGCCTAAAATTTTAAGGGCTCTGGATATCTGCCTCTGGGATGAAGCTCGAACACATATTTCCAATCCCATGTCTTTTGCCGTGTTATTGTTCCGTTCAAATGCTTTAATGGCCTGGAATGTTGCCTGTAAGATGTGTTTCTCACCAGCTATTCCCCGGGCCTGTAGTAGTTGGATTATACACTTCCCACTGTTACACTCTGAACTTATATCCCGTATATAGCCCATTATCTCGTTTGTATCGTTAATTTCCCCTTTAAAACCAGCTATTTGTATTTCATGGTTCATGAAAGTGTACTGTCCCATTACTTACATCACCCCCTGAATGTCTCTAGGGATATAATTTCTTTAAATTCTCATCCATCGTGATATGATTCTTTAATTAATTCTTTTTAATATTTTTAATGAATTTTCACTAAAAAATAATAGAATTTCTAATAACTAGTTTGATATTTATAAGAGTTTTTCAGACTTTTTAAGCTTTTTATCAGTTAAAACTTTGTTTATACCGGCCAGAAATGCTTCTACACTGGCGTTTATAATATCGGGTTGTGTGCTCCTGGCGCTTACCACTTTGCCGTCGTGTTTGAGTTTTACCACCACATCAATAAGTGCATCGGTTCCTCCAGTTATGGCATCCACGTGGTATTCTTCAAATTCTATGTCAGCAACATCTTCTATGGTCTTTTTAATAGCCACTATGGCTGCGTCAACCGGCCCCACACCAACTCCTGCCTCTAATTTTTCAACATCACCAATTTTCAGTTTCACCGATGCAGTGGGTATTACCTTGTTTCCGGATACAATGGTTAGTTCCTGGAGTTCCACTGGTTTTTCCGCCATTACTCCCATAACATCTTCAGCTATGGCCTGTAAATCCACATCAGTGACGCATTTTCCCATATCCCCCAGTGCTTTTATTCTGTTAAATATTTGGGAGAACCTCTCCTGATCAACTATGAAACCCATCTCACTGATTCTTTCTTTGATGATATGAGAACCCACATGTTTACCCATAACGAAACGACGTTTGTGTCCCACAAGTTCGGGGGTTATAGGCTCGTATGTTTCAGCTTTCTTCATAACCCCATCAGCGTGGATTCCAGACTCATGGGCAAAGGCGTTCTCACCGACAATGGCCTTATTGGGCTGTAAGTACATCCCTGTTATCCTGGCCACCATTTTAGAGACTTCATATAACATGGAAAGTTTCACATTGGTCTTAACATCATATAGTGAATATAATGAAACTACTAACTCTTCCAGGGATGCATTGCCTGCTCTTTCCCCGATTCCATTGATTGTTACATGGGCCTGGGTTGCACCTGCTCTTAATCCACTGAGGGAGTTTGCAACAGCCAGTCCAAAGTCGTTATGGCAGTGTACACTTAATGGAACTTTTAACTCTGCCAGTTGCCCGTAAAATTCATAGGAACGTTCTGGGGTTAACATTCCCACTGTATCACAGGCACATATACGTTTTGCCCCGGCATCTATGCCTGCCTGGAATATCTCTTTCAGGTATTCCATATCACTACGGGTGGAGTCTTCTGCTGATAATTCCACCAGTAAACCATGGTCAACTGCGTACTGGGTTGATTCTATAGCCATGGTCTTCACTTCTTCGCGGGACTTGCGTAATTTGTATTCCAGGTGCAGGTCTGATGTGGGAACCACCAGGTGGATGCTATCCACATCACATTCCAGGGCAGCGTCAATGTCTACCTGAACTGCCCTGGTGAAGCTGCATATCTCCGCAGAAAGCCCTTCAGAAGTTACTTTTTTAATACCTTCCCTTTCCCCTTCGGATGTAATGGCTGAACCGGCCTCAATTACATCAACTCCTAATTCATCCAGTTTCCTGGCTATTAAACGCTTTTCATCCGGTGTTAAGGATATTCCGGGGGTTTGTTCACCGTCACGGAGGGTGGTATCAAATATTCTGGCTTTCATAGAATCACCAATCTTAGGATATGTAAAATCAATCAGAGTCCATAATGGTTTTTTTAAGTGTAATATATTTTATTAAATATGTTTTAAGCGGATTTTATTATACCAGTATTAAACTCATAGGTTATAATTAGTAACTGAAAGTTACACGCGCTGGATTATTACACATTGGATATTTAATCAAATTAGAATTTATTATTTAAAGAAATCTTTTTAAATTGAAGAGACCTTTATTGAAAGTATTGGGATAACTTGTGTTAAATTTTCGCCAGGACTGATATGACCCGGGTTAAACTTTTATGCATTCTTATGTGGTGCTGTTCTATTATTTTAAATTTTGTACCAGCCAATACCTCATCCAAATCTAGGTAATGAGGGGTGGCCAGACACATAAGGCCATCACCTTTTAATAATCCCTGTAAAGATTGCATTGATTGTTGGTATAAATCTTCACTCTTCTCTCCACCGGTTGATGCAGAGATACCATAGGGAGGATCAGTTACTATAGCATCAACCTTACTGGGAAGTTCCAGTTTCCGGGCATCCTCCCTGAAAACCTGATAATCGTGGACCCCACAGTGTTCTAGATTTTCTTTGGTTCCTTTAACCATTTTATAATCGATATCCGTCCCAATAACCCGGGTTCCGATAATTCCTGCTTCGATGAGGATTCCTCCTGTTCCGCAGAAGGGGTCCAGCAGGGTTTGGCCCTTTTTTATCCGGGTCAAGTTTACCATACATCGGGCCAATTTGGGACTCATTGATCCTGGATAAAAAAATGGTCTTTTATGGGGTTTGAGGTTAAAGAAGTGTTTTTTAGATATTTGACCTATACGTTGTCCAACAATAGCTTTACCGTCCCTTAGGAGAGTCCTGATGAAAATAGAAGGATCCTCCAGATTTACCCTAATATCTGGCTTCACTTTAGCCCGGATAATGCCCCCCATCTCCCATTCCAGTTTGGAAGTGTTAAATTGGGATTTTTTATCCACCTTCTTAACTCTAACAGCATAATCAGATTTGACAATATCATTCCAGGGATATTTTTCCATTTCCATGATTAATTTATCTTCATCAGTTTCTAGGAGGATCTGGAATACCTCATGAGTGAATGAGAGCCTCTTTATTATCTCCAGCATATTATCTGGAGTTTCATTTGGGATGTCCAGAATGAGAAGTCCTTCACGCTCTTCTTTAATGTGGTAGTTTATCCCCTCACATTCAAGAACAGCTTCAACCTCTGCCCGGGGGAGGGTGGTATGTTCCTTGGACAACATCAGGGCTATTTCCATAGGCTGGATATCCTCCAGGATAACATTTTAGGAAGAATAGAAAAAATAATACCTCTTTTGAACATTTCTTTAATCAGGGGTGATTGAGAGTCCATATCCCCATAGTGGGAAATTATGTCTTCTGCACCTTCCTGCTTTAGTTTTCCGAACATGTATTCCAGATCAGAGTCACTAAGGGATTTGAAGATCTTGTGTACCATTAACTGTACTTTTAGCTCTTTTTTGAATTGTTCCCTGTAATCTTTCGAGTAGTTCATAAGTAGTTCCATGTTTTCATTTTCCAGTGCCTTTGATGCTGCTCTTGAAGCTATCTCTGCACACACAAATCCCATTATAAGACCACCCCCGGTGGTGGGTTTAACCTGGGATGCTGCATCCCCCAAGAGAAGAACCCTGTCTTTGACCAGCTGTTTTTGGGGGTCATGTTTAGGGATGACACCATAATACTTTTTTAAAATGGTTGCTCCTTTAAGTTCGGAGCGTTTAGTTATTAATTCCTTGAGAATCACGTTTAATTGCTGATAACTGGTATCTGCAAATAGTCCTACCCGGGCTGTGGTTTCAGATAAGGGGATAACCCACAGAAAACCAGGAGATACTCTTGAGTCCACATAAAGGTGGACGTAATCTTTCTGGAACCGTTTTTCACCTACATCTATTAGGTACTGGGCTGCCTGGAAAGATTTTGCAGGAGGATTAAACGCACCGGATACAATTGATGAATGACCATCAGCTCCCACCACCACATCCGCTGATATTTTGGCGTTTGGATTGTTCTTAAGATTTATAACCCCGCTAACAGAATCAACTTTCTCAACCCTGTGGTTTAAAAATATATCTACCCCAGAATCTGTGGCAAGGTCTGCTAAAAACTTATCGTAACCTACCCTGTCCAGAACGTATGCTTCTGGTTTTTCTTTACTGACTGAAAGTACAGTATTTTCAGGAGAGTGAAGAAATGCTCCGTGGACTGGGTTAATGATAAATTCGTCGGGTAAAATATTCACTTTTTTGATTTTCTTACCCAACAGTCCTGCACACTGGAGTGGAACACCAATTTCCTTTTTTTTCTCAAGGATGGCTACTTCAAAGCCTTTTTCAGCCATTTGTCTGGCAAAGGTTGAACCCACTGGCCCTCCACCCACCACTGCCACATCGTAGTTTCTCATGTTAATCTTAGGATCAGGATTTATTTTGCAATTTAAATATAAAAATTAAAATTCGGAGTAATTTGAATTCATACACCTATAGGGCATATATTACACTCTAATATTCACAGGACTATCTTTTAAACTTTTGGTCATATTCTTCGATGATTGATTTTTTGGGTGTTTTGCTGCGCTGGGGTTTGAAACCTACCTCTTCTCCCACCATAACCCGGTCAATTATATCCTCCACTTCCCTTGGATTGGGAACGTCCTCTAAGCGGATGTTGGTATGTTCATGGCCACCATAAATTTCTATGTCTCCTGCGGAAAATATCCGATCAACTATACCCTGGTAAACATCAATGTCCTGAATCTTGCTGTAATGTATGTATGATTTTTTCCTTCTGATCAGTCCTTTTTTTACTATCACCCTCTGGTTGGTGAGCTGATACTTCTTCCGCTTCCAGGATACCACATCCAAGATTATGGATAATATTAGGAGGATGATAATCAGTATAAGAACATAGAATGTGGCTTGAATCAGGGGGATCTGCACCATCTGCACCACATATTCCTGCATAGATATTGCTAATGCTATTATACTCCTGAAAAAGTAAAATATCAGTAATGTAATTATTAATTTAAGAATGGTCGATTTCAGGTTGGCTAAAAATCGGGGTCGGGTCTGGAATACTACCCTTTCCCCGGGATTTGAATTACTCTTTCGGTTAAACATTCTATTTCTACCACCATTCACTATGAAAACTTTTCATCTTATTATAACTATTATAACTATGTTTTTAGTATAAACTTCACAATCTAAATAGTTTATCTGCATCCTTTAACTAATCTTTAGGTAATGATAAAAAAAAGGATCCTTATCCAGGAAACCAATATTTTACTCACAGCAGATATTGAACCACATTATCTGGTTAGTTTCATTACCAAATGTAGAGAAGAACTGAAAACTTATATTAGAATGAATAATGAATTTCAAACAAGCCTGGAACCCTTGAAAGTTGGTGAAGCACCCCTAATTGTGAAGATGATGGCAGAATCTACTGATATAGCTGGTGTGGGACCTATGGCTGCTGTCGCCGGGACCATATCCCAGCTTACCCTTAACTTTTTACTGAATCAGGATGCTCGATATGTAATCGTGGATAATGGAGGAGATGTCGCCCTTAAAACTAATGAAGATGTGATTATGGGTTTATATGCAGGTGAATCATCTTTATCTGGAAGGATAGGATTTAAGATCAAATCCCGCAAGACTCCCCTGGGAATATGCACATCTTCCGGTACAGTGGGTCATTCCATCAGTTTTGGCCAGGCAGACTCAGTTACCGTGTTTGCTTCTTCTGCCAGTGTAGCTGATGCACTGGCCACCTCCATTGCCAACCACGCCACCGGAAATGGTGAAGTTGAGCAAGTAGAGAACTGCCTGGGGAAAGCAGAGGAATTCCGAGAACATCTGCGGGGTGTTCTGGTAGTGGTAGGAGAATCAGCAGGCACAGTGGGAAAAATCCCCGACCTGGTGGAAACCAATAAAAAAGTAGTTTTAGGGGATCTTTTCGATGTTTATTAATCTTTTTATTGATTAATATTGATTTAATAAATTCAATATCGGCCCAATAATAATTTAAAGCCCGGATAAAGGCATTACATTTATTTCTTCATCTTTTTCAATGATCTCCACATTCTTAGGTACTTCAAAATAACCATCTGCCTCAGCAAGAGCAGTTATTGCACCGGAATCTTTTAATATGGGATGGGCAATATCCTCCTCTATTTTTACCAGTACAAAGTGACTTCTTCCCCTGGCAGAATGATATCTTCGGGATAATTTGAGAACAGATCCCTCTTTTTTCTCCATGAATTTTTTAACACCGGCAACCCCTCTTAAGAAAGGAGCTACGAATCCATGGAAAATCATCAAAGCAGATACAGGATATCCGGGAAGTCCAAACAAAATGACATCAACATCCCCCTCGGGTAAAGTACCAATTAAAGTGGGTTTACCTGGTTTTACTGAAATTCCGTGGACCAAAACTTCCCCTATATCATCCACCACTTGGCGCAAAACATCCCCTGCACCAGCTGATGTTCCTCCTGAAGTGATTATAACATCAGCATGTTTATACTGATCTATTTTATTTTTTATGGAAATATAATCATCTTTTGCTATTGTGGAAGCTAAAGGTATGCACCCACAGGATTTAACTGCATTTGATATGGACTCAGAATTAATATCATATAATTTTCCGTGTTGAAGCTCTTCATCTGGTTTTATCAACTCATTACCAGTGGATATGACTGCTACGGTTGGCTTGGTAAAAACTGAGATTTTATCGAGGCCAATTGCACTTAAAGCCCCGATTTTATCGGCAGTTAAAAGAGTACCTTCTGATAAGAGGAATTTTCCCTTTTCAATGTCGGATCCCCTGATGGCCCAATTGGTTCCAGGAGTAACTGCCTCCAGTATGTCCACCTTGTTTTCTTTGATATCAGTGACTTCGACCATGACCACTGCATCGGAACCATCTGGCATGGGAGCACCGGTACCCACTTCACTGCAGGTTCCTTTTTCAACCTTTTTGGAAGGTACGTCTCCGGCTCGGATTTTCTCAATCAGATCTAATGTGATGGGATTATCCTCTGAAGCCCCGAAAGTATCCTGGGCGCGTACAGCATATCCATCCATAGATGCCCTGTCAAATGGGGGTAGATCAATGGCTGCATAAACATCTTCCGCCAGAACTCGCTGATAGGCATCACTCAAATTAACGTTTTCAATCTTCCGTTTTATGTTCAGTGAGTCTATGATTTTTTTCACATCATCTGGATCCATTAGATTTAAGAATTCTTTGCCCATGATACACCTCAAAAAGGGGGTTTAAAAAACTGATTATTTGTGAAATCGATTATGTTTTTTTATTTTTCTTATATAACAAACAATTATTTCATTTATTAATTAGTTTTGGTTTTGAGTTGATATTCTATTAGTTGATATTTCCATTCATTATCACTGATGGAAAAATATGAATGGGAAAAATCTTTAAGATTTAAAAACTTTAAAAATTTAAAAAAATAAGGGGAAGACTCTAACCTAGACATGTATTATAGGGTAGATCAAGTTTTTGATGAGTATTCATTCTAAAAATTAGGATTTTAACTCTTTAAAGGTAGAATAAGTAAAAATATGATCGATTCTGTAATATAAAAAGATTCTGTTATAAAAAGATTCTGTAATATAAAGGAAATTTAGAGTAATTAATAAATTTGTCTTCAAAAACCGTGCCTGTGGGCAAGTTTATCTGAAATTACTCTAACGGACTTATAATCACAAATTAGCGTTTAACTCCTCTTCCTCTTTTGCTTCCTAGTTTTGCATGTTTTGCTCTAGTTCTTTTTTTAGTTCCTTTCACTTTTGCCATTTTCTCAACTCTTATATTTTATTAACATGTATTGTATTGAAAGATTTTACTAAGAAAAACTTAATATAATTTAACTTAGTGTAAGCTGACTTAATAATCCAACCCATATAATTCATTTCTCAAACAGAATTGGCCAGCTAATTCCCTTTCAGCTAATATTCTTTTTTTAGTCTATAAACCTAGTGAAAAATTATTATTCTCCAATGATTTAGAATACAAGATCACTAATATTTTTTTATATTCTAGTATATAACTTATATATAAGTTGTCAATGTTTTTTAAAAAGATAACTTTAATTGAATTTCTTACTTATTTAAAGTAGTTTATGGTTTATGTTTTTTTTATTGGTGAATATTTATATATTATATTTCTATATTTCACATTCACTTTAAAAAAAGCATAAATGCGCTTTTTTATATACATCAAAACACTAATATAAAAAAGAAGGTTAATGTTAAATGATCAAATGGTAATGTCATTGGTAATAGTTAGTTAGATATCCAATGAATAAGTGGTACAGCTATCTTACAATATAACTGATGATCTATTGATCTTTTATCTATGTCATCATTTTAATAAAAGGAGGAGAGTATTTGAGCAGAGGAAATAGTCGCGGTCCGCAAACACATGAAGTAAGAAGGGTCAGGTCCCCTAGAAGGGGAGAAATACCAGGAGTGGTGGAACAGATCATGGGACATGGTAAACTTAAGGTACGATGTGCCGATGGTAAAATAAGGCTTTGCCGTATCCCTGGAAAGATGAAGAAAAGAATCTGGATTCGAGAAGGTGACGTCGTCCTAATCAAGCCATGGGCCTTCCAGACTGATGAAAAAGCAGATGTTATCTGGAGATATACCCGAACTGAATCCAACTACTTAGAACGTCGCGGATTTCTCAAACTATAAAACAAATGTTCATTACCCGGTAATGAGCGCATCCTCATTTTTCCATCAAAGAATTCCAATTTAAATAATATTTCGAATTACATTTTTTGGGATACACTGGTGAAATGGATTTCTGGCTTAATTTTTAAGTTAAGATCATATTTCACACATTTTTATTCCTTACTTATGAGCTAATTTTAATGGGTAAATTGGATAATTCTACCCATTTCCAAGGAAAATAACTGATGTGCATCATATGGAATCCCAAGAAACCAAATCAGATATTAGTCTGCAGAAGATGCGGGAAGTAAAGCGTCTTAAAAGCGTGGAAGATAGGAGGGTGGGTAGTGAAGTCTTTGATAGAATTACCCTGAAAACTCTGTACAAGCTGGCTAATCAAGGTTATATTCACCTTTTAAATGGAGCTATAAGCACTGGGAAAGAGGCTAATGTCTTCAAAGGAGCGGATGAGGATGGTAAAATTGTTGCAGTTAAGATCTATCGGGTCACCACATCTGATTTTAAGAAAATGCAATATTACATCCAGGGAGACCCACGTTTCAATGTTAGGAGCAATAACAAACGTCAGTTAATAAATAACTGGGTTTTAAAGGAATTCAAGAACCTTAACCGGGCATGTGAAGTAGGAGTGCGCGTACCCCAACCAATTGTAGCTAAAAATAACGTGCTGGTCATGGAATTCATTGGAGACGATGATGGAAGCCCAGCCCGTCTTATGAGGCAGTCAAAAATTTCTAACCCAAAATACGTCTCTGACAAAATAATAGATTATGTTAAAAAGCTTTATAATGATGCAGAACTGGTTCATGGAGACCTATCTGGTTTTAACATTCTCATGCAGGAGGATGAGCCAGTTATAATTGACTTGTCCCAAGGTTTAGTAGTTGATCATCCCATATCAGAGGAGCTTCTAAACCGGGATATAGAGAACTTAAGTAAAGATTTTAAAAAAATGGGTATTGAAATATCCCATGATGAGATTAAAAGAAAGATTATGGATTTATGAGGATAGAAAAGTATATCTTAAAGGATAACGTAATATCATTTAGAACTAGAGGTGAAATTTTGCCCAATACAGAATATCTGAAGATCCCCAAGGAAAGAGTGGGAGTACTTATCGGACCACACGGAAAAACCAAAGAGATCATTGAAAAAACCACCGAAACATGTATTGATGTAGACAGCGAAGCCGGAAGCATAGCTATATCCCCCCAAGAGGATGCTGAAGATCCTTTAGCAGTTTGGAAAGCTCGTTATATGGTTAAAGCCATAGGTAGAGGTTTTAACCCGGAGATAGCCCTTAAACTAACTGATGATGATGTGATGCTGGAGATCATCAACTTGCCAGATTACGTGGGAAAGTCTAAAAAGGCTGTTTTAAGACAGAAAGGACGTATTATTGGTAAAGATGGTAAAACCAGAGACATCATCACAGAAATGACAGGTACTTACGTGTCAATCTATGGTAAAACTGTGTCCATCATTGGAGAAATGGAACATCTACAAATTGCCAAGGAGGCTGTGGAGATGATTTTAGATGGTGCTAGGCACAAAACAGTTTACTCATTCCTGGAACGTAAAAAACAGGAAATGAAACTAAGAGAAATAAAGATGGGACCATCTTATATACTCAAAGATTAATTCACTTATTTAAAATCAAAAACTAATTAAATTGTGATTGATTGAATAATTTTAAACTAATTGAAGAATAAATAAAAATCCATTAAATGGATGGAATATTAAAATAGTTAAAGGAGGCATAGTTTGGAGCGAGAAGCAGCTGAACTATTTGAGGAATTTAAAGAACTCACCGCATCTGAATTTTTCAGAAGAAACAAACAGATGCTGGGTTTTTCCGGTAAAATCCGGTCCCTGACCATGGTATTCCACGAGCTGATCACCAACAGCCTGGATGCTGCAGAAGAGGCAGGAATACTCCCTGAAATAAAAATAGACCTCAAACGTTTAGATAAAGATCATTACATACTTAGACACACTGATAATGGGCCTGGAATCCCCGAACCATTCATTACAAAGGTATTCAGTACCATGTTCGCCGGTTCCAAGTTCAGGAACATCCAGTCTCGTGGTCAGCAGGGATTAGGGTGCAGTGGTTGTGTCTTACTATCACAGATGACCACTGGAAAACCAGCCAAAGTTATATCTGGCTATCAAGAGGGTGACCGGCTTAAAGGAGTTGAGATGACCTTTAAGATGGATGTAAAAACTAACAAAGGCCTGGTCTTAGAAAGGAAAGATGTGGAAGTGCAATCTACCGGGGTTTCAATTGAACTCCACTTTAAAGATGTTTCATATTCCCTCTCAGAACAGGGCGCCTACGAGTACATCCGCCGGACCATGATCGCCAACCCACATACCAAGATCACCTTCCGAGACCCCACTGGACATAAATACATCTTCAATCGGGCCGCAGACATCATCCCACCTTTACCTAAGGAAGTACTTCCCCATCCAAAAGGAGTTACTGCTGATGATCTGATATTCATGGCCAAACACACCGATAAACGCCGTTTTAGAAGTCTTTTAACCAGTAATTTATCCAGGATGTCCACCAAACGGGTGAACGAGATCCAGGGGATCACTGGTATTGACCTTAACAAACGTCCCAAGGACATGAAATGGGAGGAAGCAGAACAGATCGTGGAAACTTTCGCCAAGATGGATTTCATGGCACCCCCCACCTCAGGTCTCATACCCATAGGTAAGGAGCAGATAGAAAAGGGAATTAGAGAGATTTTAAATCCTGAATTCGTAGCCACCACCACCCGAAAACCAAAAACATTCCGTGGAGGAGTTTCATTCATCATAGAAGCAGGTATTTCCTATGGTGGAGATTCCGGAAGAATGGTTGGTGAGCAGAGAAAGGCGGAGATCATGCGTTTTGCTAACCGAGTTCCCCTTGCCTTTGACCAGGGAAGCTGTGCCATCACTGAAGCACTTAAAAGTGTGGACTGGAAACGTTACGGTATAAGGGACCTGGACAACGCACCCATAACTGTTTTTGTGAATATTGTATCCACCAACGTACCATACCTATCCACAGGTAAGCAGAGTGTGGCTCCAGAGCCAGACATTCTCCATGAGGTCAGACAGGCCACCATGAAAATTGCCAGGAGCATGCAAAAGTACATACGTGCTAAAAAAGCCGCTAAAGAAGAAGAAATGCGTTCAAAGATCTTTGAAAGCCTGGTTCCAGTTATAATCCGTGAGGCAGCAGTGCTTGCCGAGAAAGATGTTCCGGAATATGATGTAGTACTAGCTAAAGTTACACGCAGATCCAACTACGAAGGCGTGGTTCAAGATGAATAAGAAAGATATTGCCGTTAACAAACTCAAAAGCCTGGGCGATATAATACTGGAAGATGTTCACCAGAACAATGTCCCAGCAATTAAAGTTCCATCACGAGGAACATCCAACATAGTCTACGATACTGAAAAACGTTACTACGTACTGGGAGATCGCTATGGGAAACGATCCCTGGGTAATGTTAAACAGATCAGTAAAATAGCCCAGATGGTTTACGTTGCCAACTTCTGCAAGGACCTGGTCCGCCGTAACAAGACCGCCACTTTAAGGGAGATGTACTACGTTTCTGAAGGATGGGACGTAGATTTCGGAGACCAGCAGGAGTCCAACATCGTTGGAGAGGATCTGGAAGTTACCCTGGGAATGACCCGTGAAGACCTGGGCTTAATGCCTGAAGAAGACGGAGCATCAGTATACGGCAAAATCACTATGCAAGAAGATGATGTGGAGATCAACGCCCTGAGATCTGGTAAATCTGGTTACACTATATCTCCTACCATTGATGATGTTAAGTTCCTGGAACATGACGTGAAACGAGTTATTGCCGTGGAAACCATGGGTATGTTCCACCGTATGGTTCAAGAAGAAGCTTACAAAAAATTCGACACATTAATTGTTGGTTTGAAGGGTCAAGCTGCCCGTGCAACTCGCCGTTTCCTTAAAAGGGTTAATGAGGAACTTGACTTGCCAGTTTATATCATGAACGACGGAGACCCATGGGGATTTCACATCGCCATGGTTATCATCAGCGGAAGTGCCAAACTGGCCCACGTGAACCACCAGCTGGCAACACCTGATGCCAGGTTCCTGGGTGTTACCGCCTCAGACATCATCAACTACGACCTTCCCACAGACCCCCTTAAAGATATTGATGTTTTAAGGCTTAAAGAACTCTCCAAAGACCCCCGTTACAAGGATGAACACTGGCAAGTTGAGATCAAGAAGATGCTCAAGATCGGGAAAAAAGCAGAACAGCAGTCCTTCTCTAAGTATGGACTGGAGTACGTGGTTGACACTTACTTACCTGAAAAACTCGATTCAATGGAATAAACTACCAAAACCAAACAGCCTTTAATAAAAAAGGCTAATATTATTTTTTTCCCATTTTTTCAAATATTTATTCTGTTTTTTAGTATGTTGATTAATTTTAGAAAATGTTTCACAATAAAAAAGAATATTAACTAATTTAAAGAATAAAAGAGTTCGATTGTGCGTATTTTTTTTGAAAATTAAATCATAAAATTTATAATATTCTAAAAAAGATACATAATTGTTAATAAATATCATAACGGGGATTTTATTATGAAAAACGTAGGGATAAACGGATACGGGACTATTGGAAAAAGAGTAGCAGATGCAGTCGCCTGCCAGGACGACATGCAGATCGTGGGAGTAACAAAAAGAACTCCAAACTTCGAAGCCCAGATGGCAGTGGAGAAGGGATTCCCACTCTACATCAGTGCACCGGAGCGAGAAGACTTATTCATAGATGCAGGAATAAAAGTAACTGGCACCATTGATGATCTTTACGATAAAGTGGATGTTATGGTAGACTGCACACCCGGAGGAATTGGTGCTAAAAACAAAGAAGTCTATGCTGAAAAAGGGATTAAAGGAATATTCCAGGGCGGGGAAAAACACGAACAAATCGGGAAGTCTTTCAACTCATTTGCCAACTATAAAGATAACTGGGGTGCAGACTACGTAAGGGTGGTCAGCTGCAACACCACAGGACTCTGCCGTACCTTAAAACCAATAGATGATCTTTGTGGTATTAAAAAGGTTAGGGCAGTCATGGTCCGCCGGGGAGCTGACCCTGGACAGATTAAATCTGGCCCTATAAACGCCATTGTCCCCAATCCACCCACGGTACCCAGTCACCACGGCCCTGATGTGCAGACTGTGATGTACGACCTGGACATTACCACCATGGCCCTCTTAGTACCAACCACACTCATGCACCAGCACAACCTCATGGTGGAACTGGAAAACACACCCTCACTGGATGATGTCATCGACACCCTGGAAGCAACCCCCAGAGTTCTCTTAGTGGAAGCAAATAAAGGACTGGGTTCAACTGCAGAAATAATGGAATGCGCACGAGACTTAGGCAGACCTAGAAGCGATCTAAATGAAATAGCAGTTTGGAAAGAATCCCTGAACGTTAAAGATGGTGAACTGTTCTACATGCAGGCCATACACCAGGAATCTGATGTTGTTCCGGAAAACGTGGACTGTATCCGTGCCATGCTGGAAATGGAAGAAGATCCAGCTAAATCCATTGAGAAAACCAATAAAAATATGGGAATAATGTGATAAACCCATTATTACCTTCTTTATTTCTCTTTTTAATCGTTAATGCAAATTTATTATTTTTTATCAGTTTTGTTTCTAAATTCACTTTATCTATCAGTTTATCCATAAACAAAACAAGATATCAATATCAAAATTTGTTCAATTTATGTATTAAACTGCAGTGAATTTGAATAAAAATGAAATACGACCTCCACACCCACACAAAATACTCTTCTGACGGAGTTTTAGAGCCTGAGAATATAGTTAAGGCTGCTAAAAAAAAAGGTCTCTCTGGAATTGCCATCACTGACCATGACACTATTAGGGGATATTTAAAGGTAAAAAAATATGAAACTCAGGATTTCAAGGTTATATGTGGATCGGAAATAAGTACAGAAAGAGGGGAAGTTATCGGCCTATTCATCTCCAGTGAAATTAAATCCACCACGTTCCAGGAAGTGGTTGAGGAAGTCAAAGAACAGGATGGGATAGTTGTTCTTCCCCATCCCTTTGATGATGTGAGGAGAACTGGTATTTATCCTGAAAAAGGAGATATCAAGTTAATAGATTGTGTGGAGACCTTCAACTCCCGTTGTTTACGTCAGAAATACAATGATAAAGCCGCTCAATTTGCCGGGGAAAATGGTCTAAGCATGGCTGCAGGTAGCGACGCACATTTCGCACGGGAAGTTGGAAAAGCGGGTATTATCACCCCACAGGATAATATTAGAGATGCTCTTATCAAGGGAGATCTAAATGTTTTTGGAGAAAAAACTTCCATAGTAAACCTGGTACTGACCAAAATGGTTAAAACATGGCGAACCTCTGGTTGGGGTAAATGAAATAGATAATTAAATTATAAATTATAATGGGATCAAATAATTTAATTCTTCATAAGAGTAAAAAAAATAAATTGTTGATTTACATTCATATCAATAATATTCAGTATCAATAAAATACATTTATGGGAGTTTGAATGCAGGAAAAGATTAAATCTTTAATTACTAAGGACAACTCCAGGGGTGATATGGTCGTATCACTGTTATTAATCCTTTTAGTACTCATTACTCGCCTACCCTTCACCAGTAAATTCCTTTATGAATGGGACTCTGTAAACTTTGCCCTTGCACTGGATAAATATGATATACTTCTGCACCAACCACAACCACCAGGATACATTCTCTTCGTGGGACTGGGAAAAGTCTTAAATCAGATCATCCACGATGCCAATACCACCCTAATATTCATGAGCATACTGTTCAGTGCCCTAACTGTTATTTTATTATATTATCTGGGTAAACAGTTATTCTCAAGAAACATTGCAATAACCGGGGCGATTCTACTCATATTCAGCCCCATATTTTGGTTTTACGGGGAAATCGCAACCATATACCCTAGTGAAGCATTTTTAGCTATTTTAATAGCCTACACATCGTACCAGGCATTTAAAGGTAGAAAGATATTTTTCTATCTTTCCTCACTTGCCCTGGGCCTGGCCGGCGGATTCCGTCAGGATCTCATCCCTTTCATGTTCCCATTATGGTTGTTTTGCCTGTTTTACCCTGAACGGGACTACAAACAGATGATGAAAAGGATGATCACTGCTTTTGGGGTTCTGGCTGCATCCATCCTTCTCTGGCTTGTGCCAAGCATTATCCTGACAGGAGGCCTGGAAAGTTACCTTAGCGCTGGAGGGCATTTTTCAGCCTCTTTCAAAACCAGTTCAGTGATATTCGGAGCCTTACCATCCAATCATCTGCTGATGGATGGAATGCTGGCTTCATGGCTGATGATAGGACTGGGGTTTATAGGTGGAATCCTGATATTGCTGTTTGTCTTTACCAGAAGGAAAACAATTTTAAACAGCAAAATACTTAAAAATCCGAAATTCATTTTCATGAGCCTGTGGATACTGCCTTCATTCCTTTTTCTAGTTTTCATACCATTATCCAAACCAGGTTACACTCTAACATTCCTTCCAGCACTTACTTTAATCCTGGGATACGTATTCATAAATTTTTCCAGAGACATCGGCCTTAAATTTAATATTTCATCAAAATCCGTCTGCAGTGCCATACTAATAATATACATAGTATTGAACAGTTTCTATTTCCTTTATCCTTACAATTTAAATGAAGAAAGCACATGGGAAACCCAGATAAGCAACATGAACTCCACAGAAAAGATTATTTTAGGAGTGGACATGTTTTTCATGTATAACAATGAAAAAATTGTGATTAACGACCGGAACATGGATTGGCATCTGGAAATCATTGGGAACTTATCCAATTTGAACCCCAATAACACGCAGATTATTATACGGGATATCATCCGGGAGGATCAGGGCTTCAGTTGGAGAAAAGCCATGTACCAGCTTCCAGAATACGATGTTTACTATCTTTTTGATTCTGATAACTCCCAGCTTAAAAGTAACAAACTGAATAATCAGGTTTCCTATTCCTATGGGAAAAACCATACCTCCACCAGTTCCCAGTCCAGTGTACTGGAAATCCCCATAAACTCATCCACCGAAAAGATAGTGTGGATAATGGATGACAGATCCCAATTTTTCCAGGAATTACAATCCCAAATAGAAATTAAAACTATCCAATTGCCTAATGGTTTGAATGTTTACTATTCAGATGTTAAAGATAAAAAAATAGATCTAAACACGGGTGGATTCATATTCAAAACCAGCACCTCCTAAATTGGAAGAGAATAGGCCTACGAAACTAGACCTACAAGACTAGACCTATATAAATAGCCCCATATTTTTTTATCTTCATTCATTATATATTCTGAAGAATCATTCATTAACCCTGGAGAAAATATATGAGAACCAAAAGAGAGAATGGAATGTGAAATAGTTTTAAGTAAAAAATTGGATTAACAATTAGATATTCAAGATAGGCTAATTTCAACTAAATATTAACCTATACCTGGTGAATTTATATGAAATGTCAGGATTACTCCCTTAATCGCCAAACAGAAAGAGAAAACCTCAATCTTAATCCCCTTCAACGTGGAGGGGTGCTTCCCCCCGAATCACGCCAAGCTTTATACGAATTTTCCGATGGATACAGTGTCTGTGATTACTGTGCCGGTCGTCTGGATCAGATATCAAAACCATCCATAAACAGTTTTCTGGAGGATATGGCCAGTTTTATTGGTGCCGATCATGCACGGACTGTTCATGGTGCAAGGGAAGGTAAATTTGCAGTTATGCACGCTCTTTGCCGACCCGGTGATACCGTATTGATGGACGGTAATGCCCATTACACCAGTCACCTGGCAGCAGAACGTAACGGACTTAACATTGTGGAAGTTCCCAGCAGCGATGATCCTGAATATCGTATTGATGCGGAAGGATATCAGGAAACCCTTGATGAAGTCAATGACATGGGGGAAGATGTTAGTCTGGTTCTTTTAACCCATGTGGATGGAGATTACGGTAATGTGACTGATGCCAGGGCTATTGGTAAAATAGCCCATGACGCAGGTATCCCATTCCTCTTAAACTGTGCCTACTCCATGGGAAGAATGCCCATAGACGCCAAGAAGTGGAATGTGGATTTTGTGGTGGGAAGTGGCCATAAAAGCATGGCCGCCTCAGGACCCATAGGTATCCTGGGAGTTCAGGAGGAATGGGCAGATCTGGTCTTAAAAAGATCAAACCGGCATCAGGTGAAGGAACTGGAGATGATGGGATGCACCAGCCGTGGAGCCCCCATCGCAACTTTAATGGCATCTTTACCCCACATAATTGACCGGGTTAACCAATGGGACGTTGAAGTGGAAAAAACCCGTTATTTCGTTTCTGAAATGGAAAAAATAAGTGGAGTACGACAGATTGGTGTGCGTCCCACAGAACATGATCTGGTGCGGTTTGAAACCCCATTTTTCCATAGTATTGCCAGTAAACATCCGCGTAAAGGTTTTTATCTCTATGAGGAGCTTAAAAAGAGGAATATTGTGGGAATCAAAAGGGGACAGACCCAGTGGTTCAAATGCAGTACCTACGGTTACAGTCAGGAACAGGTGCACTACATAGCAAATTCTTTTGGCGAAATTGCTGCCAAATACCGGGAAATAGCCGATTAAACCATTAAATACCCTTAATTCATATGCCTGTCTTTAAAATAATGTGATTAACATCAAAAAGTTCAAGTAAATGGGAATATTTGAAATAATGGTAAAATTTAGTACATATTTCCAGTTGAAATTTCTGTAAAAATGTTATCAGTTAGTTAGAGGAGGTAATAATAATGGCTAAAAAGGATAAACCATCAAAAGCACTGGTTTTAAGTGGAGGCGGAATCACAGGGACAGCATGGGAATTAGGTGTCCTTTTCGGACTTGAAGAAAGTGGAGTTGATGTAACCCACGCGGAGCTTATTGTAGGAACATCTGCGGGTTCCAGTGTAGGGGCTCAGATCACCAGTGGCCTCAGCCTGGAAGAACTTTACAACCTCCAGTTGAAACCAGTGAATGAAACCGTGGAAAAACAGGTGGATTTTGAAGGGCATAAATTCCGCCAGATGATGGCTGCAGCCATTATGAGCTCCCCGGATTCACAAACAGCAAGGGCACTTATTGGAGAAGCAGCACTTGCCGCACCAACCATGGAAGAGGATGAGAGATTGAAAATAATGGCATCACGTTTGCCAGTTCATGAATGGAATCAGGAGAGAAAACTGATAATCAATGCAGTTGATGCTGAGACTGGTGAATGGGTTAAATTTGACCAGGACTCAAATGTTCCGCTTTTACTTGCTGTATCTGCCAGTTCAGCTGTTCCAGGTGTCTATCCACCCACCACAATCAATGGCCGCAGATATATTGATGGGGGTATGAGTTCCGGGACCAATGCCGATGTTGCCCGTGGTTATGATCAGGTCTTTATAATTGTTGCCGAACCCAACATGATTGCACCGGCAATGGGTCCCACCATGCACCGTATCACCTTTGAAGAGGAACTTGCCCAGCTAGAAACATCCGGTTCCCAAGTTATGGTCATCACCCCTGATGAAGAGTCACTGCAAGCTAAAGGACCTAACCCACTTGATGCCAATTTCCGTGGTGTATCTGCTCAAGCAGGACGCAAGCAGGGTCAAAAAATAGCCGGGGAAGTTAAACTTTTCTGGGAAATTTCCTAAAGTTTAACCAACTTAGGGGTCATTTACTGGCGTGAATCTTATAATAATATTATAATCCACCCATACAGGATAAAAAAGAAATTTTTTTAGTTATTTTTTTATATTATTATTTTTATTGAATATAAAGGGTTTTTCTTGAATATAATGGTTCGACGACTAATAATTACTCAAGAATAATAATTACTCAATTTTTTACTCGATTTCAAACTGTTTACTCGATTTTCAAACTGGCCACATATTCATATCCGTGGGGCGAGTTTTCATCAGCAGTTTCATCAAAAATAATCTGGCTTGTTTTCCCGAAATGCTCTGATGCTAGCTTCAGATGGTAAATTACAATACCCATATCAATCATGATATATTTTTTTAACATAATAGCCCTAAAAATGTTTGGTTTAACTACATAAGCATGAATTACATGATTATTGCCTTTAAAAAACCAGGGCTGGCTGTTAGTTGCAGAGGGTGCTAGACGAGCCGCTTCCAACAATGCCCCCACAGATCCTTTATTTCTAATATCCGTTATTTGGGGGAGAGGTTTTCGCTTGAATTCTAAAGTACTGGTTCGGTGTAATGGTATGTTTGCCTTTCCAAATGCCATTAAAATGACGAATTCAAGATTTGAACTTTCCAAAACATTTTTCTTCGTTTTGGGGATTCCCTGCCAGCAACTGCCCAAGCCATTGGCAGAAAAGAATATGTCCATCTGCTGAAGCATGAACCCCACGTTGGTCTTATAACCCTCTTTATTTTCTGAGAAAACTGCAATATAGTGGGGTGCCTTTTTCATCATTCGTGGATTAACATCATTTTGGGATATGATCTTAAAATCTACTTTAATATCAGCATACAATGGTTCTAAATTGTTAATCTCTTCGATAATATTTTCAAGAACACCATCCTCCAAGGGGGTAAGATCATAATTTCTAATGGATTTTCTCTTGAATATTTGGGGGTAAAGATCAGCCATTGCCATATTTTATATCTCCAAAATTTATATCTTCAAAGATTTATCCCTAAATGAAGGATTGAAAGGCTTAAAAAAAAAATTAAAATATTTACATTTGGTGTATATTTTATCTTGATTTATATTTGTCATCAAATCTACGCCATGATTTAGCAATGTATGGCTCGCATTTATCTAATTCTGTTAAAAGACACATCTTTATGGTTTCACTTTTAATTTCCTTCTCCTCATCGATCTTTTTATTGATATTAGTGAATACTTGGTTTATAATATCCTTTTTCTCATCCAGACTGTATCCTGCATCTATAGTTGCTTTTTGGATTGAACCTTTAATTTTATTGGGATTAAACGATTCAATTGTGCCTTTCTTTTTTATCACTTTGGTCAACTACAACACCCCTATTTCGTTAAAATATCTGTAATTTATTCAGTTAATATTGTTTGATTAAATTGTTAATATTAATAGTGTTAATATTATTTTAGTCTGTATTTTTTAATAATTTTGGGATACTGATAATATATTTCACATTCTTTGTTTATACTTTAATTCTTCAAATAGAATTTTAACTTCGGTCCCATCTTTCCCAGTTATCATCATTGTTCCATCCAACTGGTTTACAAGATTCGATACAAGTTGCAAGCCCAGGCTTTTTGTACTTTCAATTTTTCGCACTTCAGGTATTCCCACACCATTATCATCTATTTTCAGGGTGAACAAATCACCTTCTTTTTTAAGATTAATCTGGATCCACGCTCCTTCCTTTCCCTCAGGGAAGGCATGTTTTAGTGAGTTGGTTACGAGCTCGTTAATGATTAATCCTAATGGTATTGCTGTATCAATTCCCATTTTAATGTTATCAACAGTTATTTGCGGTTCAATAGTTCCTTTTTTCACATCATATAAATAGAATAAATCAGAGACGAAACTTTCGATGTAATCTTTGATGTTTATATGGGTCATGTCTGGTGATTGGTAGAGTTTCTCATGAATCATTGCCATGGACTTAACTCTACTCTGACTGACCATTAAAATGTCCTTAGAACTTTCATCAACATAATTGGACTGGAGATTAAACAAACTGGTTATAATCTGCAGGTTATTGTTAACTCGATGATGAATTTCTCGCAGTAGCACATTTTTTTCTTCTAAAGATGATTTTAATTTCTCTTCAGCTTTCTTACGATCGGTTATATCACGAGAAACTGCTAAACATACTTCTTTCCCCTCGTAATCAATGAGGTGGCTGTTCACCTCAACTTGTATTTCTTTTCCATCTTTGGCCACTTGCACAATCTCATAGGTATTGTGTCCTTTTTCAAGAAGTTTCGCAGCGTTTTCTGGGATTTCATGCATTCTATCATGGGAAACTATGTCTGAAGGACTCATATTCAGTAACTCTTCCTTTTCATATCCCAGCCTCTTGCTGGCCACTTCATTAATTTCCAAGAATTTTCCAGGAAATCCATCTGCATCCACCCTATTTACCGAGATCATATCATTTGCTTTGTTGAATATTTCCCTGAACTTCTTTTCACTTTCTGTTAGATCTTCTTCAGAACGTTTAATGGAAACTAAATTTCTGTACACCAGGAAATATATTAAAATAGAAGTACCAATAACGAATAAACTTCCCTTGAAGATGGCTATGGTTGTAAATAGTTGATTGTTGGCCATATTCATGACCAGGATTTGATCAGAAGCAACAATCCAGATTATGCTAACAATGAAATAAATTAGGGATATCCTAAAGGCATTAAAACGTGGTTTAATTTGATTTTGGGATTTTTTCATGTTCCCCCCAGTAAATATAAGTTTTAATACTAATTATAATTTTTCTTAAGATCAAAGCAATTCTAAACTTAAGATGTTGGTACACCTAATCCGTTAAGAGTTAATTGTCATTGATCAGTATAATATCTGGATAAGGCTGAATTTGATGTAAAATAAATTCAGGTAATCATGTAAAATGGATTTTAGAATGTAAATTTATCATGAAATGATTTTAGACTATGAGATCCAATAAAAAATAATAATAAAAAAAAGAATCAAATCAATGATGCCACCGCAAGTACGGGTAACATGGTCATTAAAGTCAAGTGCGGGGCGTATGCCGGTGCAGTTTGAAAGTTATACTTTAATGTGGTCCATGTCTGGGTAAAAGCGGTTATGGTAGTCAGAATCTGTAGCAAGACAGCACCGTAGAGCATGTAATAATTTCCACTGATGATATTTATTATTGTAGCCACCAGAGCCAAGATCATTACCACGAAATGGGGTGCCAGTCGCATTCCATGCATCCGGAATGTTATAAATCCACTTACAAGTCCACTTGCCAGTATGGCTAGAATAATTACGGGATAGGTAACCTGCATTTTTTTCACCTTTAAAAATTTCAATTCATCAAATTAGTAAAATCTCGAATAATATCTTCATTCATTTCATCTTGAAAGTATATCTTTGAACAAAGCGTCAGATTAATTTTCTATAATTTAAAAGTTAACCACAGCGTAGGTGGGATCTGAAAGCAATGTAACGTAAGTTGATGCTCCTGCCAGTTTACAACCATCTTCCAGGTCTTTCTGTTTGATTCCCCTGAAATTAGCACTTAACTCACACACGTAGATGGTTGCACCACCATCAACTGCTTCCCTCATCACATAGTCCAATCGGTCAAAGGCAGGATGTTTTACGGTAGCTGCGTTGCCTTTACGGGCCATGCTTACTCCATCCATAAGTAAGAATATGCTGACCTTTTTACCCATGCTCAAAGCGGCTTTGGCAAATATGAAGGTGGCATAAGCACGTTCCGCATTGCCAATTCCGTTACTTTGAACCACCAGTACTTTATCACGGTTAACTGAACTTTTAGTCTCTTTTGAGTCTTTTTTGTCCACTTTTTCTATTACGAGGTAATGGTTTTCGCCATCAGTACCCTGATCCAACACTTTTCCACCCATTTCAGGCATGGCTATGGCTATGTCTTCAATGGTTTCCAGGTTGTTGTTTTTTATTTTAACCCGGTCTCCGTTCTCCATAGAACCCAGTTTGTCACTGGCAATGATGATTGGTCCGGGACATGTTTGGCCTGTAACATCCAGTTCTTCCATTTCCCTAGAATTTCTGACCATCCTTACTACTACTTCCTCTTTTTTGTTTTCCACTTCTATTCCAAGCCCGTACTTGGTAGCAATATTTTCCAGACCTTCTTCTGAACCCGGGCTGAGTGTTATTATAATTCCACTTGTAGAATCCTGTTTTAAGATGTTTTCTACCAGTATTGCTGCGTTTGGGGCTTTTATTCCCAGGGCTTTGATTGTTTTCATGCTTTTACACCCATTAATAAGTTTAATGCTCTCGTTAATTCCAATATTGATGATTTTAAGATTTATGGAGATGTTATGTTCATCCCCATTTTTCCTGGAAGGTTTTTAGAGCTCCTATTATGTCTTTGAGGTTTTTTGGGGGGATTCCAATAATCACTTCTTCCTCGCTGACACCAGCGTATCCTCGTGATCCATTACATCCCAGTGTCATGTTGGGCACTCCGCGCTCTTTGACTGCAACCACAGCATCAGCACATAGTGATTGTATTCCAGAGTAGTCATTGGATATTCGACCCCCTTTGGCGTTAAGATATGCTTGACTGACTCGTAATGCCTGTTTTGGGTTGAGTATCAGTACCACAACATCTGGTTCAAAGTTTGCTGTTTCCAGTGGCGCGTACAATGAAGCGTAGTATTCTTCGCTTGATTTAGGTATGGCTTCAACTGTATCCAGAGCCCCCTCCGGTGTTTTGAAGTTTCCTAATTTGTGGTACATAGTGCCGTCAGCAACACTGGGAGGTAACTGACCAATTCCCATAACTCCAGCTCCTCCTTTGCACATGTGTTCTAGAGCTGTGGCATATCCTGTATCACCTTTGAGTCGGGCGTTCTGGATGAATTCACAGTGTCTTTTGGTTTCAGGAATCTTTTCATAACCTTCGGGAATATCATCCTGAGTTTTAACCATTTTAACAGCTACTGGGCTTCCTTTAAGTCCCAGTAATTGAATCAGTTCTTTTGTTTCAGTTTCATAGTACATTTTTTTATCTCCAAAACTATACTTTATAGTATAACTATAAGGTATAGTATAACTTACATTATATAAACCTTCCGAATGAGAACACAGACTAGAGGACAAAATGAAAATATTGTAAACCCAAAATCATGCCTAAAACAACAACAATACTTACCAATCACTACGAAATAAAAATAATCTTCATTAGAGTCATCCAACCAAAAATAGAAAAATTAACACATTTACAAAGGAATAATAGACCATAATAACCTTTTAAGATATGAGTAATACGTTATTTTTGAATAATTTATAAACTTATATATTAACTGATCATTATACTATATAGTATAAAAAGGAGGGGAGAAAAAAATCATGACTGAACATGGTAAAAACCTAACCGATACCGAAAGATTGATCATATCCTACATCAGTTCCCATCCTCCAGAGGAGTGCATGCTGGATAAGATAACCCGGGGCACCAGCAGGAGCCGGGCCACAGTGTTAAAGTATCTGGAAATCCTGAATGCTAAAGGAATTATCAACTACCGTTTTGTTGGTAGGAGCAAATTATGGAGTTTGAGTGAATTTCCTAATACAGCTATTAGCACGGAACCCATAATAAGACCAGAAGATACCGATGGAAGCATCGATGCACTCGCGAGTGTTGCATCTCAGCTGCATAACTTGATCTATAAAGAATCAGGTCTTAAAAGATCTATTGACAATCCTGACACTTTAGTGTTTACCTTAAACAATTATCAGGACATCATAGCAACCAATGACACCTTTGAGACTTTTTTTAAGGGAAAAAATAACCTGCGAGAACTGGTTAATCCACAGGAAATGATTATAATGGATGAGGCCATTAGCTCCTTGAAGGCAGGTCATACCTCCACTATTGAAATCGATTTTATGGAAAAATCAAAGGTATATAGACCATACAAAATTTCCATGCACCCCATAATAGGGGAAAATAAGGAAATTACTGGAACTACAATCATTGGAGATGATCTTTCCCAATCAAAACGCACCAAACGCGAATTAGAAATTCTCTTATCCGTTGCTCGTTCCACCAGTTCCAGAGAAAGCGGCGAACAAACCCTTAAAGAAGTGGTTCATGGCATTAACAGCCTAATTCCCAATAAATACTGTGGAATATTCCTTAAAAATGGGGGGAAACTGCATCTCCAGTACCATATTCCCGCACTTAAAAACAGCACCCAGATACTGGTGGATCTGGAAGGATTCATAACGAAGAGTATGGATTCTTTGGAGACCTTATCTGCAGCAAATGGTGATTTTCACTTTGAAACCATTCAATCTCACCTAAAAAATAGTTCGTTATCCATGATGCTCTCCGTTCCAATTATCAGTGCAGATCATGCCATTGGTGCCCTAGTACTGTTAACCCAGTCCGAATCCGTGAATTCAGTTAATATTGAGAATGTGGAGATGGTTGCAGATGAATTGTCCGGGTTTTTCAAGATAAAAAGGTTGACCCATGAAAAAAATGAATACATTAACACTCTGGTGGCCATGAATAATGTTTCATCCGTACTTAACTCCACTTCAGTGGAGGATGAGATTTTGGGAAAATCAGTGACCAGCACCATAGATGCCCTAGGTTTTGAAATGGGCTGCATTTATCTTACTGATGATAAGGAGGAACTGGCTTTAAAGGTCCATAAGAACTTACCTGAAAACCTGAGAAACATGTGCATAGCCGGGATTTTCAAGGATCTTTTCAGGAAAACACTGGAAAATCAAAGTTTAGTCTACATTACCTCAGAATCTGCCGATTATGACCTGATAGATCCAGCCATAAAAAAGAACGGGTTAGAAACTCTCCTCATACTTCCCATAAAAAGTGGGGAAAAGATAATCGGACTTCTTAATATGGGAAGTAGAAATGTGAAGACCTATAATCAAACCAGCCTTGAAAATCTTAGCTCCATTGGATTACAGCTTGGTTTGGCTCTTGAAAGGTCAAGGTTGGCCATACAACTTAAACAGAGGAATGACTGATTTAAATGGTGGGCTGACTTTGATTAATAATATCCTGGATGAATTTTATTGGGATAAAATAATTAATAAAAGAGTTATTTGTTAAAAAAAGAGTTTATTATAAAAAAAGAGAGCTTATTATTAAAAAGAGTTTATGTTAAAAAGAGTTTTAATTAAAACTCTCACTTAAAACTCTTCGAATGGCTGTACAATTACGAATCCCTGGCCCTGGAATTTTAACTGGAATGTTTCACCACTATCTTTTCCCAGAAGGGTTTTAAAGTCCACATCTGCTTTAATAGAGGGGCTTAAACCGCCTGACCAGGCCACTGTTGCATTGGGATCAGTGTATACTGGTTGATCTGGAGTTACCACCAGGGTGATGGGTGTGAAATGAGTGGTTATGGCCACCATACCGGTTCCTTCCAGTTTCACGTGGAACAGGCCACCGGCAGACATTCCCACACCAGAACTCATCATGGTTATGTCCCATTCAATCTGCTCCTCAAAGGCCAGTAGATCATTCCCATTAACGAAAATCCTTTCGTTTTGGAGGTTCAAAACAACGATTTCTTTTCCCTGATCTGCCAGGTAAACTTTTCCCTGGCCTTTCATTTTCATTAGGGTGCTTGATTCTCCGGTCACTGCTTTTTTAACGAATCTGTCTATTCCATGTTCGAAGGTTCCCTCTCTTTTGAACTTCACATCACCGGTATAGGCAACCATTGCCCCTTTTTTAGACCATGCCTGGCCATTGAGGTTTATGTTCAGCAAGTAGTTGTTTTCAATCTCGAATGTTTCACCAGAACCACTTTTTTCCATGGTTTTGTTGATGAAATCATTAACCGAATATTTGCTGGAAGAACCAGCAACTGGTGCAGCGGTTGCTGATGGTTGTATTTCAGGGCTTTGAACAGGTTCGTCTATGGCTGTTTCCATTGATTCACCGCAATTTGGGCAAAATTTTCCATTAACTTCAGTTCCGCAGTTAGGACAAAACATTTTCACACCTCTAATAATAATTCAATCAATTGTCACTTAGAGTAAGTCCTTAATATAGTATAGTTTTAATGAGTGGGCTATAAATTGATGTTTCATTACTAATAGTTCTAGAACCACCCACCAAATAACTCAACTCAATAAGCTCTCAACATCCTTGATAATATCACAAACAGCTGTTTCAAGTAGGGATTCACCTAATTCCAGGTCCACACAAACACCCTGCCTTTGAACTTCACAGGCACCATCATCAATACCTTTACTTTGCTGGCGTGCCTTCTGCAGACCAACCATCCCCACTTCAGGGTATTCATCAAAATGACAGTGTTCATTAAGACGGGATTCATCGGCCATGCCCAAAACCACCCCCATGGAAAGTTCTCCTGTGCCTGCATGGGGCCCCTCTATTTCCACAATTTTGTTGTTGAAAATGATTTCAAGGCCAAGTTCCACTTCAATATCGTCCAGATAATCTTTGATGGGAACATTTCCACCATGACCATTTACCAGGACCACTGCTTCCAGATTTAGATTATTTCTGGCGTTTTTTAAGGTGGGAATGAGTTCTTTTTCCACCATAACATCTACGGGTAGGTGGATACCATGCTTCACATAGTCATACTCGGTTGCAGCATATAATATGCCTATAAATTTAGCCCCAGTGCGAAGAGATGCCTGAAGTGCCAGGTAAGAGGCGATTTTAGAATCAGTGTCAATGGGAAGTGATGCACCATGGTTTTCCAGGTGGGAACCAATGGCCATGATTCCTATCTTATGAACCTCTGGTGAAAGCACCCTGCCCGAGGAGTATCTCAGTTCTACCATAATAAATCAACACCAATTTAATAATCCGACTTTGATAATGATGAAATTTACATAAATACCCTAAATTCCATTAAATTCTCTAATTTCTGGGGGAGGGTAATCTGCTAAATAATTATATACTAACTAACTGCTAACCAAACTGCTAACCAAACTGCTAACTAATTAATATGCTAACTAACTATCAGACCCACTGACTGTGTTGTCTTTTAGAGTTTTATGGTATATTACCAGTAATATTATCAAGAACAGAGGCATCAGAATGTCCAGGTAGAGCACTGCTCCGGCATTACCTGCTGAAAGATTAGCTGTTTGCTGTATTTCATAGATGTGGCCTGCGGCTGCACCCCACATGAATATGGCGTAAGCAATGATGGCCGGTGCCCAGAAATTCCTGAAACGCACTGCCAGAAGACCTAAAATCCCATATGAAATATTTGCAAATCCAACTTCACGCAAAAATGGTGAATAAGCCCATCCTGTTGATTGAGCTACCATTTCTGGACTTAAAACTTGTGCCAGACCACTGAAAAGGGATCCAACACCAATTCCCACACCTAAATACCATAATAGTAATAATTCAGTTATCCGGTTTAGTGATTTGGGTTTTTTACCCAAGAAAAAATGTATTACCGCACCTAAAAGAGGCACACCTGCAAATATATACCACATTTCCATTGTTCTTACCCCATTCATTTTGTATTAGGTAAAACCTAATACTAAGTTCAATACTCAGGTTGTTCTATTCTTAGCTTTAAGTAATCTTTTATTTTTATCAGGCAGAAGCCCACCGTATCAAACAAAACATCAAAATTTCTGATTAAACATCAAGATTCCAGATCTTATCTCCAATGTAGTGTAAGGTCTTCACTGCCTTGCCCTTATCTTTATCTACCATTTCTTCTCCGGATATGATAGCAGTTCCCATTGCCAGTGGTTTGCGGTGGTTTTCATCAACCACTATAACTGTATCTCCCTCCTGGATCTGGGGGTCGGCCTCCACAATACCTGGAGACATCACATCAGCCCCACTGGCCATGAACTTCACTGCCCCCATGTCCACCACCACCATATGACTTTCGATGGGGTGTTTTAGAGCTCCTTTCAGGGTGGGAAATGGTTCGCCATCCAGGATTATGATAAGGGGATCGCCATCTACCATGATTAAATCAGGAAGATCACTTTC
This sequence comes from Methanobacterium sp., assembly GCF_016217785.1. Classification (NCBI taxonomy): domain Archaea; kingdom Methanobacteriati; phylum Methanobacteriota; class Methanobacteria; order Methanobacteriales; family Methanobacteriaceae; genus Methanobacterium; species Methanobacterium sp. The sequence goes on along the minus strand of NZ_JACRGA010000005.1, from coordinate 51,133 downwards.
TAAGATCTCCACTTTGGATTTAGAAGGTATTAATGAGCTGTAAGGTCCTAATTTAGTTTGAAACTCTTTTAATTTCTTTTTTTTAAGATGGTATCTCTTTTTTATTTTCAATTACAATTCACCCTAATTCTAGTTTCCATTCTCACTTTTATATTTTTGATGGCGGTACATTTAAATATAAATCTTACCAACATTCATGGTATAGGAAAGGTGATAATAGTGAGTGTACAGAAGAATGTAAATACATCCCGACCATTAGACGTATTAGGTCGAGCCCTTAACTCTCAAGTGTTAATTAAACTTAAAGGTGGCAGAGAATTCCGTGGAGTTCTTGAAAGCTTTGATATGCATATGAATTTAGTTCTGAATGACGCTGAAGAATTAGAAAGCGGCGAATCATCAAGAAGATTAGGCGTGGTCCTCATACGTGGGGATAACATAGTATACATATCACCAGGATAAACGTAAGTACCGGTTAAATGATCCGGGAGATATTATTAGGAGGATATTAAATTGAAAGGTACACCATCATTTGGTAAACGTAACAAAAAAACCCATATCCGTTGTAGAAGATGTGGGAAAAATTCATACAATGCCAGGAAGCGCTACTGTGCAGCCTGTGGATTCGGAAGATCCAAAAGGGTCAGGACCTACAGCTGGCAGAACAAGAAACTTAATGGCTACAGGTTGAAATAGATGGAAATTAGAAATCCCATCGATGTGCGTATCATTGTGGAAGGAGCTTCAGACGTGGAAAACGTTTCCCGGGCATTGCAGAACATTGCCCTGGGAGCGGAGTACCACATAACCATCTCCTCCATTATACCCACCACCAACATAGAAATAGCCAAAAAAGCTGTTAATGGTGCAGATATTGTTTTAATCGCCACTGATGTGGATGCCCCTGGAAGAGAACTGGCCGAAAAATTCCAGAAAGTTCTCAAAAAAGAAGTGGGCCATATAGAACGGATGAAACTCCCCTTCGGCCATGACGTGGAGTACATTGACCCCGTACTTATAAGAAGGGAAATTAAAAATGCCATAATTCGTTCTGGATTACTATCCATAGCTAACCTGGGACGTTTCCAGGAAATTAAAGATCGGCTCAAAGAATCTGAAGCTAAAATTAAGGAATTGAATAAAGAAATTCAAGACCTCTCTTCACAAAAGGACGAACTCATATTAGAGAATCAGGAACTAACTGATTCCCAGGAAAGGCTCAAATTAAAGCAGTCAAGTTTACAGGAAGAGTTTAAGGTTACCAAACAGCGTTACGCTGATGTGAAGAACCAGTACGGAATTTTAATAAACAAAAATCTGTATGAAAGATTCTCTCTCAGCGAACTGTGGAAGGAAACCTTTAATGAAACCTTAGATGAAGAAGAACATATTACTTTTATTACCGGAGAATTTAAACCAGATAACATTGTTTTAGGGCAAGGTTTCATAACCGCCCCCTCTCGCAAAGATGCAGTGGATTGGTTAAAGGTTATTCGTACGGTGCTCATTTTTTACGATTCAAAAATTGAAGATCTTAAGGAAGAAATAGGTGATGATAAATTCAACCCACACCTACTCAAGGAGTAGTGGAATTATGAATTTTTCCATCTCTTTTTAGAAAATTACCTATGCCTAAGATAATAAGGGAGAATTCCAAGTGCAGGATAAATGCGGTATTGTAGGTGCTTATTCTCATAATAAGTCCCATAACATTTCCAGAGAAATATATTACGGCCTATATGCTTTACAACATCGTGGACAGGAGTCTGCAGGCATATCTGTTCATAATGGTGAGGAAATGCGTACCTATAGAGGTATGGGGCTGGTCTGTGACGTGTTCAACAATGGTAACATCGAAGGACTGGATGGGAATGTGGGAATAGGCCATGTACGTTACTCTACAACAGGTAAATCACAAATTCAAAATTCCCAGCCATTTATAAGTAAATTTGACATGGGAAGCATTGCTATAGCTCATAACGGAGATATTATCAACTCCATGGAACTCAGGAGAGATCTGGAGAAAGAAGGAATAAAATTCCAATCATCTACTGACTCTGAAGTCATCTGTCACCTCTTAACCAGGGAGTACTCCAAAAACCATGATATGGTGGAGTCTATAAAGAAGGTTTCCAAAAAATTAATTGGTTCCTACTCACTGGTTCTACTGGTTAACGATGACTTGATGGTGGTAAGAGATCCAATCGGTATCAAACCATTATCCCTGGGACAAAAGGAAGGAATTACCATGGTTGCCTCAGAAACTGTTGCTTTTGATGTGGTAGGGGCAGAATACGTTCGTGATGTGGAACCAGGGGAAATACTGCTTATCAACGATGAAGTCCATAGTTTCAAAATCCCCCAAAACCCAGGTACCCCCAGGGCCCATTGCATGTTTGAATACGTTTATTTCGCCCGTCCAGACAGTATACTGGATGGGAGGGTTGTTTACAATGTAAGGAAGAACATTGGCAAATCCCTGTTTAAGGAACACCCTGTGGATGCAGATGTGGTCATGCCAGTGCCTGACTCTGCAATAACTGCAGCCATAGGTTACTCTCGAGCCTCGGGAATTCCCTACGGGGAAGGATTGATCAAAAACCGTTATATAGGACGTACTTTCATCATGCCCACCCAGGAAGAGCGTGAAACATCCGTCAAACTGAAGATGAACCCCATACGGTCTGAACTGGAGGGTAAAAGCATAGTACTGGTGGACGACAGTATAGTGAGAGGGACAACTTCTAAAGCCCTGGTGAACGTTCTTCGTGAAGCAGGGGTAAAGGAGATCCATTTACGCGTGGGATCACCACCCATAACCTCCCCCTGTTATTATGGTATTGCCATGGCCACCCGTAAAGAGCTCATAGCTTCAGATAAGACCATAGAAAAAATAAGACAAACTCTGGGTGTTGATTCACTGGGATACCTCAGTATAGACTCCCTGGTGGAATGTATTGGGATCAAACGGAATGAACTGTGTCTGGGATGCCTCACCGGAGAGTACCCCACAGAACTACCGGCTAATATTGAAGAATACGAATCTTGTAGATGTTAAATCCTGTAAATGTTAAGTTTACAGGGTTTTTAGACTTTTTTAAAAACTAATTTTCATTAAATATTTTTTATTAATATTTTTATAATTAAATCAATGAAAAGATAGAATAGTAAAACAATTCAAATATATCTCACTGATTAAAATTTTAACTCTTAACTAATCTTAAATATCAATAATAAACTGGTTTTAACAAGTTAGGTGATTTTTTATGGTAGAATTACTGGCACCTGCCCGGGACTTTGCCTCTCTGGAGTCAGCCCTGAAAAACGGGGCCAACGCAGTTTATATAGGTTTAGATAACTACAATATGCGTGCCCATACAGCCAACTTCACTTTAGAAAAACTTAATCAAGCCACGGAACGCTGCCATGATTATGGGGCTCGCCTTTATGTTTGCACCAACACCGTAATGCGAGATAACGATATAAAACATCTTAAAACTGTTTTACCAGAAATCAAAAATGCCGGAGCTTATGCAGTAATCGCATCTGATCTGGGAGTTCTTAAAATCGCCGGTGATGAAGGTATTGATGTTCATCTCAGTGTTCAAGCTAACATATCCAATTTGGAATCTTTAAAACTCCTCCATGCACTGGGTGTTAAAAGGGTGATTCTCTCCCGTGAACTATCCTTAAACGAGATAAAAGAAATGGCTGGTGAAAGTCCCATTGAAGTGGAGGTTTTTATACATGGTGCAATGTGCCTGGCCATCTCCGGGAGATGTTTTCTAAGTTCTTTCCTTTACCAGAAGAATGCCAACTGCGGTGAATGTCTGCAACCCTGTAGAAAGGAGTGGAGATTAATTTCCAACGATGGTGATGCATTATCCACTGGAATGCCAGGAAATAAGGGTTTGGAAGAAATTGAAGGGAAATTAGATGAAATTAATGGATTTAAAGGCCATATTTTAAGTCCACGTGATCTTTGCATGATGGAATACATACCTCAACTTATGGAAGCTGGAATATCTTCCTTTAAGATTGAAGGCCGGGCCAGACCTGCTGATTATGTGGCCACCGTAACCAGGGTTTACCGTGAAGCAATTGATTCATACCAGAGTGGTGAATGGAAATTTCAGGACCGCTGGTTAGATGAACTCCGGAAGGTTTACAATCGTGGTTTTGACACTGGATTCTACTTCCAAACACCCCACCAGACCAGCAGCTACAACCAGGCCACCCACTACAAGCAGGATATAGGAGAAGTGGTTAACTATTATTCTAAGGTTAAAGCTGCGGAGTTAAGACTCTGGAACCCCCTTGAAGTGGGTGATGAGATTATTATACAAGGCCCTACCACGGGTTCAGTTATGAAGAAGGTGGATTCCATGCAGATAAGGGGGAGAAACATTGAAAAATCAGAAGGGGGAGAAAGTGTAGGAGTTTTCATTGAAGATAAAGTTCGACCCGGGGATTTGGTGTACCGGAGAATTAAAAGAAATAAATAGGATACTAAATACTATTTTTTGCTAATTTTATTTTACCTTTTTAATTTTCAAAAATTAATGTTAATCCACTCACAATTTATCAAAAAATAATCCACTATAATTTTATCAAAAAAAATTCTTAAGGAGGATTAAACTCTATCAATTATCAGAACTATAATCAAAGTTGCATCAATTATCTTTGAATTAATCATTTACTTATGATAGAGTTTTACAACACAAAAAATGAGTGAAGTAAATGCAAATAGGCGTTGCATAAAAACATAGATCCTTTTATAACTATGAATATCTGAAATCTTTCCTAGAAGTATTGGGATGGGGTGAAGGTTAGTCCATTAATAGTGATGAGGCATACACATCCAAGAAGGAGATATTGGATGAGTTGATAAAAAAATAGATAATAACCACTCACCATGAGCAAAAATAGAAAAATTTTATTCCCTATAAGGTTATACTAATTAGGAGATATGTGTTAGATTAAAAGGTATAGATTTATCATAGTAATTTAAGAATTGATTATAGTAATTTAAGAATTGTTCAGGGAAAGGAGTTGATATGATGAAAATTCAGGACGCCATGGAAAAGAACGTAATCAAATTCCAAGTGAACGATCGAATCGTTGATGTGGCTGGAAGCCTACGTGAAAACAAGATCAGCGGAGCACCAGTGATGAATAAAGAAGGCCAGTTAGTGGGAATCATCAGTGAAGGTGATATCATGCGACTCCTAGAGGTTCACTCCCCCCACATTAGACTGATCCTGCCATCTCCACTCGACTTAATCGAACTACCGGTACGTATGAAATACGAGATGGATGAGATAGCCGAAGACATGAACAAAGCTGCTTCCCTGCTTATCGGAGAAATAATGACCAAGAAAGTGGTGACCATCACCCCTGATGCAGATATTAGTGATGCCGCCCAACTCATGGACACCCATGATGTTAAACGATTACCAGTTATGGATTCTCATGGGAAAATGGTGGGTATAATCACCAGGGGAGATATTATCGGAGCTATGGTGAGGGGATGAGTAAGAGCAAGCACATTGCCATTTATGGTAAGGGTGGTATTGGTAAATCCACCATTGTCGCCAACCTGGCTGCATCCTACTCAGAAGATAAAAGCGTTCTGGTAATTGGCTGCGACCCCAAGGCAGACACCACACGCACCCTGGTGGGGCGAAGAATCCCCACCATCCTGGACATCTTAAAAGAAAAAAGAGATGCTCAAGAGGAGGATGTGGTCTTCCCAGGATACGGCAATGTGATGTGCGTGGAAAGCGGAGGCCCCGAACCTGGTGTTGGTTGCGCAGGGAGGGGAGTTATTGTGGCTATGAAACTCCTGGAGAACCTGGAAGTCTTTAGCCAGGACCCAGAAGTTATCATCTACGATGTGCTGGGGGATGTGGTCTGCGGAGGATTCGCAGTACCGCTCAGGGAGAACTTTGCCGATGAAGTTTACATCGTTACTTCTGGGGAGTACATGGCTCTTTATGCAGCTAACAACATTTCCAAGGGTATAAAAAAACTTAAAAGCAATCTCGGTGGCATTATCTGCAACTGCAGAGGTATCAACCGAGAATTAGAGATCGTGGAAGAATTCACTCACAGTATTGGGAGTAAGGTTATAGGGGTGATCCCCCGCAGTGAACTGGTTCAACAGAGTGAGATAGATGCCAAGACAGTTATGGAAAAGTTCCCAGAATCAGAACAGGCCCAAAAATACCGGGATCTTTCTTCAGCTATTTTAGATAACCAGGACTTTGTTATCCCCGAACCCATGGGTGCTGATGAATTTGATGAATTTTTCAGGGGATTTCAGTTACCAAAGAGACCATAAAACAATATTATCATAAATAACCAGTTCATCTAATCCATATATCAATTAATACTCCAGAACTCAATCAGACTATTTCCCATAACTCAATCAAATACTTCCAGAACTCAATCAGACTATTTCCATATATTTTAATCCAAATCTTCAAGGGTCAAATCTTCAAGGGCCTTAACCTCTAATTTTAATTTTTTAAACCCTTCCAGGCAGTTTAAAGTGGCCTGAGACTCATTTTGAAAATAGAATAAGTGTGCCGGGCAGTTGCAATCAGAACAACCAAAACCCTTTATTTCTGCTCCTTTTAGAGCTATTTGGGCTGCCAGTTCACATTCGTGTTTATCACCATCATCACTGTAAAATACTTCTGTTACTTGAGTATGGGGACTGTCCAGGAGGTAATCCACGTGCCAGTGCATCTTTTTATTTTGCCTGAGGTGTCTTTTGATCCTCCCCTCCAGGGAATTGAGGGCAGATCCCACATAAACATGACAACCCTTTTTAAACTGAATTTCTCCTTTTTTACCGATTTCTATGGATTGATTTTTGTTTAAATTTATTAGAAGACAGTATGTTCCTTTTAAAATAGTTTTTGTGACCATGGAACCTTCTCACCCTTACAATTTAGATCAGGATTTCTGCACCTTAAATCAGTATTTTACACTCAGATCAGGATTTTCTACACCTTAAATCAGTATTTTACACTAGATCAGGATTTCTGCACCAGACTCCAGTGGGATGAATTTTTCCCCAAATTCCCTTTTAAACAAGCATAACGCATCAAAACCTGTGCAATGACCCAGTGCAATGATTTCAGGGTTTAATTTTTTGAAGGATTCCACGGTCTTTTGAATCCTCTGTTGAGGGGCGTCCATGAGATGTGATCCTCCCACAACTCCGTATATATCATCCTGAAAATATTCACTGACAGAATAGAGGATGTTAACGATGCCCCTGTGGGCGCAACCCGAAATTAGAATCAGCCCATTATCAGTTTTAACCACCAGATTCAATTCATCCTTGAATTTATCTGGTAAACATTTCCCATTTTCCTTAACCTTCAGGTATTCTGGTATGGGTTCAAAACCAGAATGATCTTCTACCTGGTTGAAAATCCACATATCACCACTGATTCTGGTATTTTCAGTTACCCAATCCAGGTTGAGAGTTTCCACATCAACACTTTTTGGGAACCCAATGTAACGCTCTTTACCATCCAGTACTGCATATTTAAGACCTAATGTCTCAGGATGCATGTAAAATTTGGTTTCATTACCCTGAATATTGATACTGTCTACAATTGCAGGGATGCCTCCAGTGTGGTCACTGTGCCCGTGACTCAGCAGCACCCCATCCACTGTGTTAATTCCCAGGAGATCCAGGTTATGTTTCAAAACCGTGGGTGTCTGTCCTGTATCTACCAGGAGTTTTTTATCATTTCCTTCCACCAGTAAGGAAAACCCATGCTCGGCATATAAACCTGATTTGAGTCCTGCCCTGTTATCTACTACACAATTGATCTTCATGGAAACACCGGGAACATTTTTTTGATTCCTAACTTAATTCTACAATTATTTGATTCCTAACTTTATTACAATTATTTTTGATTCATAACTTATTCTACAATTATAATTATAATCCTGCACACCAATTCTACATATACTAATCAAATATCATTTTGAATATATTAAAATCATGACCCCTGATAATGAGATCAACCCCCTTAATGGGATCAACCCCTGATAATGGGAATCAACTTAATTTAGAAACAAAATTCAAGGGGATGAAAACGTTTCAAAGGTTAATTCAAGGGAACATAACACCTACCCATTCATCAACACTTCTTACATATTAACAATCAAGGTGATTAAATGGAATACACATTCGAAGCCAAAGGACATCACAACGTAACCTCCAAACACAAGACCACATTCGAAGTAACTCAGGACACCGAAATTGGACTGGCAGCAGATTGTATTGTGGGAGTGTCATCAAAAGTCTCCTTAAATGACCTGCCCCTCCAGATGAGGGAGGCCATCCAGAATGAAGATACAAAAATTCGAATTATTCTAGAAACAGAAAATGCAAAGGACGTTATTACCGGATATGGACATCCTGCACTGACCCTGGATCATCCCACAGATATGGTGTGCCGCAGGAGTGATTATACTTGCAGTCGCACCTTGATGATACGCGCAGACAAGGCATCTGTGGATCTGGACAGTGATCTAATCACCGAACTTGCCTCTGGAAAAACATTAAAGGTTACTATAATTGTCTGAACCTAAATTAAAAACAAAAAGAGTTCAATAAGAAGTGCAGGGGACGGGATTCGAACCCGCGAAGAGACTCACTCACTAGGCCCTCAACCTAGCGCCTTTGACCGCTCGACCACCCCTGCTGTGCTGATTCTCACACAAGAGAGTGAAGCATACCATCTTCTCTCACTTACACTATTTAAAGGTTACCGTTAATGATTAGAACAGTATTTAAATGGTTTAAAAGCAGCTTATATGAAGAAGAAAAAACTTATAATTATTACAAAGTACTTTCAAGTATTGGCAAGTATTATAAAGATTCCAAATAACTAAAAAATAACAATTAAAAGTTAATCAATAAAATTAATTGATAAACAGGATGTTTTCATTATGCAGGCAGTTCAAACCACTCCCCAGGGAATAATGGTGATGATAGAGGTATCCCCTAAATCAGCTAAGTTCCAGATAGCTGGTTACAACAAGTGGAGGCAGACATTGGAAGTGAAACTCAAATCACCCCCAACCAAGGGGAAAGCCAATAAAGAACTCATGAAAGAATTTTCTACTTTGACTGGTCATGCCACTGATATTATCGCAGGGCATAAAAGCCGCCAGAAAACCCTGCTCATATATGATATGGATGAAAACGAGTTTTATAAGATTTTAGAGGATTTAATCTAATTTTTAGTATTCATCGATTAAATAAATAAAAAAAAGGATATGAAATAGGTTTCTGGTCAAGTAACGTGGAATTTACTTCAAATACCGGGAATAATTCTCTTTATACCATTCCACTGTTTCTCTTAATGCTTCCTCAAATGAAAACTCAGGTTTCCAGCCCAGTTTCATGGCTTTAGAAGAGTCCAATGAGTAACGGCGGTCGTGACCCAACCGGTCATCTACAAAGGTTATCAGGCTCTCTGGCTTGTTTAACAGCTCAAGTATGAGGTGAGTTATTTCCAGATTGTTTTTCTCGTTTCCCCCACCGATATTGTAAACTTCGCCCAGTTCACCCTTAAGTAGGGCTGTTTCTATTCCTTTACAGTTATCCATTACATAGATCCAGTCTCGTATGTTCTTCCCATCCCCATAAACTGGCAGGGATTTATCCTGCATTGCATTTAAGATGAAAAGTGGTATCAGCTTTTCCGGGTACTGACGGGGTCCGAAGTTGTTACTGCTCCGGGTGATGATTATTGGGGTGTCATAGGTCCTCCAGTACGCTCCTACCAGGAGGTCTCCGCCGGCTTTACTGGCTGAATAAGGGCTGGATGGATCCAGGTTGCTGCTTTCAGTGAATGATCCTGATTCTATGCTCCCGTAAACTTCATCGGTGGATATCTGCAGGTAACGTTCAACATCATATTTGCGGACATTTTCCAGGAGGTTGTAGGTTCCGATGACATCGGTTTTGACAAACACCCCAGGGTCCTCTATGGATCGGTCCACATGGGTCTCAGCAGCGAAGTTAACCACCATATCACAGTCCCGCATTACCTGGGACACCAGTTCCTCATCTGCTATGTCCCCTTTAACAAATTCGATTTTGTCACGGACTTCCCGCAGGTTTTCCATGTCCCCGGCATAGGTTAACTTGTCCAGGACCACCACTTCATAATCATCATTAGCACAGAGATGGTGTACGAAGTTGGATCCTATGAATCCTGCACCACCTGTAATCATTATCTTCATATAAACCACCAGTTATCCGTGTTTTTTGTTCTCATCCAGTATCCAGTCGTAGGGGATTTCATCAGTATCTGGATCAAGACGGTACTCATCAGGTTCATCGTAGTTAAAGGCCAATGTGGGGACGCTTACAAAGAAGGCAGTTTCATCACCCACCGCTTTAAACCCATGATAAACTAATGGGGGGACACTTATGAGCATTGGATTTCTGTCTCCAATGAAAAATTCGTTGAGTTCACCATAGGTAGGTGAATCCTCCCGACTATCATATAATGCGACCTTCATCATACCGTGAACACATGTGAAGTTGTCGGTCTGTTTTTTGTGTAAATGCCATGCCTTCACCACTCCGGGATATGCTGTGGTCAGGTAGACCTGTCCGAATTCCTGATAAATATCATCATCACACCTTAATATTTCCATGAGCCATCCCCGCTCATCAGGAATTACTTTAAGATTCTTTACTTTTACGCCGTCAATCATAAATACACCGTTAATTCTTCTTGGAAAGTTTTATATATCTCTCTCTTATTAACCATTACCATGGATCGTCTTATGGGAACATGATGAGAAGAATTTACAGAGTCACCAGATCATCAGGTGTGGTAAGAAACCCATAATATTCATCATCATAAACCCTGAAAAGACTGATTTCCAGGACTAAAAGACTGATTTCCCGAATATTTACCTTTGAAAAAAAATAAATGTGCAAAAGATTATTTTAGAATAATTGGAAATTAAAATAATACTTCAAGATTCATCATTATCTGTATAATAATGTCCCAGAAAATAATATTATGATTGGATGCTGGGCATGCTCAAAAAAGGATCTAAATTACATAAAGGAGGCAAGATTATGAAAGCGGTTATACCTGCTGCAGGACTCGGAACCCGGTTTTTACCGGCTACCAAGGCTCAGCCAAAAGAAATGTTACCAGTTTACAACAAGCCAACCATACAGTACGTGGTGGAAGAGGCTGTGGCCTCTGGAATTGATGACATACTGATTATCACCGGTAAAGGAAAAAGATCCATTGAGGATCACTTCGACCGTTCCTTTGAACTGGAGTACTCCCTCCGTAATTGTGGTAAAATGGATTACCTGGTGGAAGTGGAAGCCATATCTGAAATGGCTGATATTTACTATGTCCGGCAGAAGCAGCAGAAGGGATTGGGGGATGCTATACACTGTGCCAAGAAACATATTGATGGACAGCCCTTTGCCGTGCTTTTAGGAGACACCATAACCCAATCTTCAGTCCCCTGCACCAAACAATTACTGGACGTGCATGAAAAATATGGTGCATCTGCCATTGCAATTGAAAGAGTGCCCCGGGATAAAATTGAACGCTACGGGATAATTAAGGGCCAGCAGGTTGAAGACTCTGTTTACCGTATTGAGGATATGGTGGAAAAACCCCGTCCAGAGGATGCCCCATCTGATCTGGCCATAACCGGACGATACGTACTGGAATCTGAGATATTTGACCATATCGAGAATGTGGAACCCGGTGTGGGTGGAGAGATACAGCTCACCGATGCCATGAGGCAGCTGGATGAAATCTACGGCCACATATTCGATGGGAAAATGTATGATATTGGAAACAATGTAGAATGGCTGAAAAGCTCCCTGGAGATAGCCCTGCAGGACCCTGAGGTTAGTGAGGAGCTAAGGGAGTATTTGAAGAATATTTTAAAATAAATATTCTCTTTTTAAGGAAGTCTTGGAATAACAAATCCTTTTGTATGCCATTTCATTAATTCTATTTTATATAAGATATCCCTCAGATTTTTCTTGTTGAAAGAAGAATTTTACTTTTAGTTTTGCTTGTTTTATGGATTATTAACGAGTTTGTTTCTAAATACAGTTTTACTTTGAGAAATTATACCATATTTCAACATTCTTTATTCTATTTTTAAGATTATCATGAGATTCTAAGGCTTTATATTATCATGATATTCGAGTTTTCCTCCACATTCACATTGGTCGGCAAAGTTTTCTGGTGATTCATCTGACTGGAGTTTGTAATATCCATTACATTTATTACAGACTAAATAACCCCTATTTTCCTTTTTTTTGTTAGTTTTTCTCTTTTTCCCAATGTATTTTAGGTCGCTTTCACGAATTTGGACATAAAAAAGGAAGGTAGCAAAAAAGGAAATTGTGAAAGTATAAGGAAGAAACGCCCATTCGCCTTTATATACTTCATATGGTACGTAAAATTGATAAATAAAGCTGATATAATACATGATTAACCATTGAGATATTAAAACACCAAACATAACCAGAAAATAAGTAACTGTTACATTGACCTTTTTACTTTCACGATAATATCTGTTTTGGGACAAACCAGGGGTATAATTGGGTGGTGTTTCAATATTTTCCCCTTCACGATAAAATCCCCATATAATAACCATTAACCCTACAGAACTACCAAATAGTTCTACAGGAGATCTAGAAAATAAAAAACTTGCAAAAAAGACCAACATTATCACAAAACCTGCAAATATCAATACAATCTTTGCCTTATCATCTAATATCCTTTTCATTTTATCTGATAATATCACGTCCTTATTTGCCTTTTGTCTATTTCCAAAGCATTTCAGATCACTTGTGCGAATTTGGTTAAGTAAAGTTATGGTCGTCACTGGAGCAAAAGCCAAAACAATAAGAAAATCCATTGGTAGGTTAATTTGATTCATAAATAATAAGATATAGATAACAATTAACCATTGGAAAACATTAACAACCGATACGGCTGCAAAGTAAGTAACAGTTTCATTAATTTTTTCACCTTGAATATAAAATCCAACTATGACCATTATCACACCTATTGTAATGATCAATAAGTCAATAGGGGATCTAGTTTGTAAAAAACTTGCTAAAAATCCAATAATTAGTGCAACACCCATGAGAATTGCTATAAATTTATAAATATATTTTGTTTCCAATAATATCACCTTCACCATCGGAGAATATAAAACCTAAATGCATGTTGGTTCATTCCAATGTTATCATCTCACCCCCATGCATTACCAATTCAGGCCCAAGTGAAGAAACAAAATAACCAGCCGTTATACATAAACCCCCTAATAATATAGGCTCATCATTCCAGTATTTCCCTTCTTTCATTTCTTTTGGTTAAAAAGAACAGAATAGATAAGATTGATAGCTAGTCTACGAGGATCAAAATGGGTTTGCTGATCGTAATTTACCACAGCTGCCATCTGAACTAAACTCAATGCGGGGCACCCTATCATAGAGGCAAATAAATCTTGAACAATTACTTGGATGGTATTGCTCCGGGTTCTAAAATAGATGTGATACCAATGGGGCCACTTCGAACCCGCCTAACCTACAGATATTGGACTAAAACTCATATTTAATACTTTCTATTCATATCCTACACATAGAAAATATCAATATTTCTATTATAAAAAGATAATTTAATATTTAATGCCTAAAATTCGGTTTAAAACTAATATTCAATTAAATAATTTATTATTTAATTTTTAAATGATTAAATAAGCTTTTTTAGGAAATTTTAACAATTAATCAAAAAAATTGAATAAAAGTAAGTATTATTTAAATAATTAACATAAGAATAAAAAATGAAATTCTTAAAAACTGCAATCAATTTAAATTATCTTTTTTATGCCACTCCCAGGCTGTAGTGATGATTTGAGTTAGATCATCATATCTTGGTTGCCATTTGAGAATTTCACGGGCTTTCTGAGAACTTCCAACCAGGACCGGAGGATCACCTGGCCTTCTTTCGGTTTCTGTGGCCTTTATCTTTTTACCAGTGACTTTCTTTGCTTCCTCAATAACTTCCCGGACTGAGAATCCATTGCCGTTTCCCAGGTTGAAAACTTCACTACCCCCCCCGGTTTCTAAGTATTTAAGGGCTTTTATATGGGCATCTGCCAGATCAGTTACGTGTATGTAATCCCTGATGCAGGTACCATCCGGTGTGGGGTAGTCAGTTCCAAATATCTTAATATCTTCTCTTTTACCCATGGCAGCGTCCAGAATGAGAGGTATCAGGTGTGTTTCCGGGTGGTGTCTTTCTCCTATATCTTGTTCTGGATCTGCACCTGCTGCGTTGAAGTAACGGAGAGACACATATCGAAGGCCATAAGCAGAGCTGTAATCCTTTAAAACCTTTTCCACCATGAGTTTTCCCTGACCGTAGGGGTTTATGGGGTTTTGAGGATGGTCCTCAGTTAATGGGATTTTCTGAGGGTTCCCGTAGGTGGCACATGTCGATGAGAAAACCAACTTCCTTACTTCGAATTCATTCATCACCTGGAGAAGGTTTAGGGTATTTCGGAGGTTGTTAAGGTAGTATTTCTGGGGGTCCTCCACTGATTCACCCACATAGGTGAATGCAGCAAAATGCATGACTGCTTCTATCTCATATTTCCGGAATACATTCCGGATTGCTTCTGTATCCCCCAGGTCCACTTCTTCAAAGACTCCCCATTTAAGGAAATCCTGGTGCCCGTAGCTCATGTTATCCAGCACCACTGTTTCGTATCCTGCTAGGTTAAGCTCCTTATTGGCATGGGAGCCTATGTATCCTGCCCCTCCAGTTACCAGTATCATGGATAAAGGTTAGATTTTATTACATTTAATTGCATCGTGTACTGAATCCTAACTGCAAAAAACAAGGGGACTCCCGTGAATTCTTCAGGAGTAATGGGAAATAGTTTTATATGCTAAAAAAGTTTTATATCTTTAAAAACCACCTTATTAATAAAGAAATAAATTGCTTTTAACAGATTAGGATTATAATTATATTAAGAGGAACAAAATGCGCTTTAAATATCCTTTAATTATCATCTGCATCATGGCAGTGGCTGTTTCAGGGTGCACCAGTCATGATTCAAATCCCTTAAACAACTCATCAGTATCTTCTTCAAACAGCAGTCCTAGCGCAGTTCCCACAACCACTACCACTTCTACTGGTTCCAGTGATCAACATGTTGAGGTGAGTGGTAAGTGTTACAAAGTGGTGGATGGGGATACCATAGACGTGGAAGGAGTGGGTAGAGTAAGATTTGTAGGAGTTAACACCCCCGAGAGAGGGCAAGCAGGATATCAAACTGCTAAAGACTATGTAACTAGCATGTGTCTGGGTAAAACCGTGGGACTGGACATTGACAATGCAAAAAATAAGGATAAATATGACCGTACACTGGCATTGGTTTATGTGGATGGTGTGAATCTGAACCAGGAGCTTTTGAAGAAGGGTTATGCTGAGGTGATGTACATTCCACCTTCGGAGTTTAATCCTTACAGCTGGATGTGATTATAGAAACTAATTGAAAATTAATAGAAGATGAATAGAAGAAAACAGGGAACTAAAAGAAATTGTGAGTCATATTACTTATAATAAAATCAGGGCGTGAATTTATAATATTCCCCATCTGTCAATTTAAACTTCTTTAAAATTCCTCTATATTCAAGGGATGTTATCAGGTTGTACATGAGGATGCTGCTTAACTCCAGCTCCCCGTAGAGAAGGTTGCCCTCCAGGAGCGTACGGGAAAGGTTCCCAGAATCATCCACCAGATTTTCAATTATTTCCAAAGATTTCAATTCAACTTCAGAGAACTCTTCCTTTGGTTCAACTTCCCCTGTTTCCCCAGTATCCCCCACATCCCCAGCATCGGCATCGTTAACGTCCTCCGGATCAGCAGCAGAGCTAGTATCGTTAACATCCTCAGTGTCAACAGAAGAATTAATATCATTTACATCCTCTGTATCATCAGTAGGCAAATCAGGAATGTTAGCTTCAACTGTTTCCTTTGGAGATTCCGTTAATTGTGTTTCTTCAGGAACATCGACACCTTTCGCCTTATTTCCATTACTTTCCCTGTTTTCCAGAAGGATCATCCCATCCCTACGTGATATGTAATTTTCATTCTCCAGGTGTTCTAAAATGGGGTTAAGGTCTTCTTCAGAAGTGTCCAGGTCCAGTTTCAGGATGTTGTAGGGAACTCCTCCCTGGTATTCTGCGCTGAAGTATTTGATGCCGTTTAAGACCCTTTTCTGTTGGCGTGTGAGGATGTTCATAGTCATAGATTGGTTCCCGCTGTATTAATAAATAAAGTTTAAATCAAGGTGAGTGAAATATATTTATAATGTTCGGTTATTCTTATCTGCTTATTTATCCTAAAAACTTATTAAATAACTTTTATATCAATTTTGAGGGATCACATGCTGGATTTACTCTATGAAAAGGCCCTAAAAAAGAAAAATGAGATTAATGAGCGATTAAAAGAAATCGAAAACATCGACGCAGATGTCTCTAATTGTTGGAATGATTTTCCTATCCAAGAAAGTTCTGAGGATATCACAATCGCTGGTGGAGATGGAAGTTTAAAAAAACATAAACTTTTGAGCTCTATTTTTTATGCCATTGATGCAGAAAGTTTAATCTATAATAAACAAGGCCTTCAGAAGGTTGAAAGCTCTGAAATTGACATTATGCATTACCACAAACATGCTGAGGACCGTATAAGAAGTTATATGGGAATATTTGAAATAAAAAATGCATTAAAATCATTTGAAGAATATGATGTTGATTTATATCTCTTTGATGGTTCCCTCCTTGGAAATCTTATCCGACCATTCCCACTTGAAAAAGAACTTACTAACGAAGCAAAAGAAAAAATTAGAGAAAACTATGCACTGCCCCTTGAAAAAGAATTGACACGTTCTGATGTAGAAATATCATCATCTAAATTTTCTAATGATTTAGAAAGTGAAAATGAAATGATATACTTAGAAAACTTAGAAAACATAATGGTAGTTAGTAATTTCCTCAAAAAGAAAAAAATTGTCGCCATATCAAAAACTTCAACTAGTAATGATTATTTTCCTAAATCAAAATTTCCGGATATTGCAATATTTGATAGAAAAACTATAAAACAAGGATTTTCAGTACCTAAACATGTTAAAGTTTCAGAATATAAGAGAGATTATTTTCCAGTTCGCAATGAACATTTAAGAAATTTGACTTTTACTATTTTCTATGCTCGTTTAGAAGATAATAAAAACCTCTTAAAAATTGAAGTTCCATATGAAGCTAATAAAAAAGATATAATACCTATTTTGAAACATGTACAAAAAATTAGTGCAGAAGGATATCCCGTTCTCTTAAAAAAGGCCCATAATGATGTTGTAATTAAGAAAGGGGATTTAGAAAGACTTTCGCTCATGATAGGATTCTCAGAAAAACAGGCGAGGCCAAAATTATGAGAAAAATTATTGGAAGATGCATTGGAGAAACATCACTGGTGGATGTGAGTTTCATCTCCAAAGAAATGCCCAGAGTAGGTGAATACGTCTCCCTTAAATACGATGGTAAAAACGTCCTGGGGATGATCGAATCCCTGGTAAGAGGCAGTGTTTCCATTAATGATCAAATATATGATCCCCTAACCATTGAAAAAATCAAAGCCATAGAGGGTGACGACCACTATGTGAAGGGGATAGTTAAAATACTGGGAGATATTGATGATGACCTTCGCATTCCACGAACACCAGCACCCCCTGGAACAGAGATAAAAGTTGCTGATTCAGATGTCCTGAAAAGGATATTCAAAGTGGATAAATACGGTTTGAAGCTTGGAAATCTGATAACTCAGGAAGAAGTGAGTATAGAAGTTGACATTAACAAAATGGTTTCAAGACACCTAGCAGTTCTAGCGATGACAGGTGCTGGAAAGTCAAATACCATTTCAGTAATTGTAGATGGTCTTTTGAATGTTAACGGCAGTGTTCTGATATTTGACATGCACTCGGAGTACGTGAACACTGATTTTGGTAAGGATAAAGTCAATGTAATGAGACCCCAGATCAACCCACTCTACCTATCATTTGGTGAAATCAAAAAATTATCCAACATACCACCCAATGCCTATGTCCAGGAAAGGTACTTTTTAAAAGCCTATAAATCTGCACGGAAAAGCCTCATGCAGGGCTCACCCACTGGAAAAGATTTCATTGGCCTGATCCAGAGTAAACTGGAAGGTTGGTTAGCCGAATCCGAGGATTCGGATGCTAAATCCACCAATTCCGCAGATAAAAAATCTATAGCCGATGTTTTAAACAAACTGGACCACATGCGGGACAAATATGGGAACATACTCAGCCTGGAAGCAAAGGACACTATTGACAGCCTGAAAGTGGGAAAAGCAAATATTTTAAACCTCGGCTCGGTGGATGAGTTCGCATCTGATGTGGTGGTTAGCCATATCCTCCGAAACGTCTTAAGCAGCCGGAAAGAGTTTTTAAGAACTGGTGATGGCCTGGAGTTCCCCATATTTCTGATCATGGAAGAAGCGCATATTCTAGCTCCTCAAAATAGGAAAACTGAATCTAAACTGTGGATAAGTAGAATAGCCCGGGAAGGGCGTAAGTTTTCAGTGGGGCTCTGCCTGGTGAGTCAAAGTCCCAAGTCACTGGACTCTGATGCCCTGTCACAGGCCAATAACATGATAATTCTTCGTCTGGTGGAACCCACTGACCAGAGTCATGTGCAACGCGCCAGTGAAAGCTTGAGTGATGACTTAATAGCCCAGCTTCCATCATTGAATATTGGTGAAGCCATAGTGCTTGGTTTAATGACCCGCATCCCTACTTTGGTTAAGATAGATGAATTTAAGGGTAAAGTATCAGGGGGAGACCTTAACATTGTAGATGAGTGGTCGAAATCCCACAAAAATCAGGAAAAAATCCTTGAAGAAGAGAAAAGGGAATATGAGGATCTGGGAGGAGATTACTGATGCAGTTTGCCCATCTAGCCGATACACACATGGGTTACCGCCAGTACGGACTTACTGAGAGGGAAAATGATTTTTTCCAAGTGTTCAACCAGGCCATTGATGAAATAGTTAGTGAAAGACCTGATTTTGCCATTCACTCCGGAGATCTGTTTGAATATTCACGACCTCCCACCAGAGCATTACTCACCGCACAACAAGGTATTTTGAAGTTAAAAGAATCAAAAATTCCAATTTATGCCATAGCCGGCAATCATGATGTTGTAATGCGTAAAAATGCACTTCCACCTCAAATTTTGTACAAAGACTTCGGTTTGAAACTAATAAGTCCCAAAAACCCCTTTTACCTGGAAGGGAACGTTTTCATAGGAGGTGCACCCTACACATCCAAATATCATTCAAAACAATTAGTTGAACGACTTGAGAGTATTGAAAAGTCATCCATGGATTATGAAAAAAGAATTCTGGTACTCCATCAGGGTATAGACCGTTACATACCCTATGAATATGAGCTTAAAATTGGAGATGTGCCTAAAAGCTTCAATTACTGTGCATTTGGCCATATTCATGAAAGAGTGGTTGATGACTTTGGGGAGGGTAAACTGGCCTATCCTGGTTCCACTGAGATATGGCGCTCCAACGAGGTTGAAGGTTATAAAAAGAATGGTAAAGGATTCTATCTGGTGGATATCAGTGGAGATATGCCTGAAATTGAAAATATTGACCTCAAACTTCCCCGGGAGTTTATAAAGGAAACCATCTTCTACAGCAAGATTCAAGAAGAGTTATCGCGGATTAACCAGTACATCCGCAGTCTCCAGAAGAAGCCCATACTCATGGTTACAGTGGAAGGGGGAGATCTCAATCGTTCTGAAGTGTATGAAACTTTGAACCAGTCATTATCTGACTTCTGTCTTGCGGTGAGGTCTAACTACCATCCAACATCAGTTAACAATGAGGATAATCCCTTTGAAAATGGGAAAGAAGCACTGGACATTAAAAAGATGATTGAACATAATCTTAATGATTTTAACAGTGAAAAGGTTAATGAGCTTGCAACCGGGCTCTTAAAAGAACTGTCTGATGGGGATTTCAAGACAGCTGAAACCATGGTCCGGAATTTCTACGAGGATTTATATGATCATTGAAAATCTTCACATTAATAACTTTAAATCTCATAGGAACACCCATATCGAGTTTGATACAGGAATATCCATAATAATAGGTGGAAATGGTGCTGGTAAGTCCAGTATCCTTGAAGCAGCGAGTTTTGCACTTTTTAAACAATACACCAGTAAAAGAATTGAACAGCTTATAACCATTGGCCAAAAGCGAATGTCAGTTGAGATCCAGTTTACCACCAATGGCCGAACCTACCGGGTACTGAGGGAGCGGACAAGAACATCTTCCAAGGCCATTATGAAGATTAAAGAGGGCGAAAGATTCCAGTCACTGATTTCAGGGGATAAACAAGTAACACTGGAAGTTCAAAACCTTCTGGAGATGGATGGAGATCTGTTCCTCAATGCAGTCTACGTCCGACAGGGAGAAATAGCAGACCTGATTGAAAAAACATCATCTGAAAAAAAACAGATGATTGGAAGACTTTTGGGTATTGATTCCCTTGAAAAAGCCTGGAAAAATTTGAAAATCATCCTGGACAAATACAACGAACAAAAAATAAGATTAGAAGGGAAAATCGAATCCCTTAAAGACTTGGAAAGTGAATTTAATAGTAAAAAAAATAAAGAAGATGAATTAGCCCGGAAAATTAAAGATATTAACCTTAAAATAGAGGAGAATATTATTGAGTCTGATCTGCTCCGGGAAAAGAAGCAAATTCTGGATAAACGAAGTTTGGAATTTGAAAATGCTACCACTCTCCTGAAATCCAAGAAGGATTTTCAGGATCAGCTTGAGAAAACCGGACAGTATCTTGACGAACAATTAAGTGAAATTATCCTTAAAGAAGAGGAAATTGCCAGGTTAAACCCCAGGTTAAAGAAACTGGATGTTTTGAAAAGTCTTGCCGATAAAAGTAAAGAATTAAAACTTTTGCAAAAGGATAAAGAAAAGTTAAGCACAATTTTGAATGATATTAAACATTTTGAAAATGTTTTAAATGAAAATGAGCAGTATTATAATGATTATTCTCTTTTAGACAGTGAAATTAATAATTTACAGTATGCTAAGGATCAGTTTGAGGGAAGTCGGGTCCTTATTGAACAGTACACAGTAAGAAAGTCTAAAATTGAAGATAAAATGAAGGAATCCCTGGGAAAAATAAGGGATGTTCTTGAAGAATCCAATCAGGTTTTGGGTACTAGTTTTGGTTCTGCTGAAGAGTTTGAAAACCACTTATCCACGTTTAAACCGCAATTAGAGACACAGATCAGGGAAACTTCTGATTCTATTCAGGACATTAAAAGGGAGCTGTCTAATTTACAGGTAAAAAATGAGAATCTGGAAAAACCTATCAATGAACTGGAGCATGTTAAAGACCTGTGTCCCATCTGTAAATCAGATATAACCCCCCATATAAGGGAGAAACTGATAACTGATTACCAATCTGAAATAAAGGATAACAATTTAAGATCAGAGGATTTAAAGGAAAAATTAAAGGAATTTGAAGATAAGAAGAAGACTTTAGACTCCCAGCAATCCAAAATTCAGAGTATAAATCTGGAAATCCTAAAGGAATACCTGAACTCAGCAAATGATAATCAAAAAGAAATTGATAACATCAATTCCAGTCTTCAGGAACTTCAAAAGAAGATAGTTATTCTGGAGAATATTGAAAACGATATTCAACGAAATAAATCTCAACTGGCAGCCATCAAAGGAAATTATGAGAAATATCTTACTGCCCGTGGTTCTTTAGAGTCCCTAGGCGACTATAAAGAACAAGTGGTAAAGTTAGAGGAAATTAATGTACCAATAAGGGATTTGAAGAAAAATATCAGTGCTCTTATGGAAATTGCAGGAGACAGTGTGGAAAACCTCCCTGAAGAAATAGCTTACCTCGAACAATTGAGTAAAAAACAGCAGCACTTACTGGGGGAAGTCAGTCAGAAAGATTCACTACTTCAGCGGATTAATGAAAATCAAAGACGTATCCAGGAAACTATTGAAGAATTGAACAAAGTGGAAAAAGTGATTAATGAATTAAATTACAATCCAGAATCTCATGAAAGGGTTAAAAAGGAGTGGGACTTGAAAAATGAGGAATTAATGGAGCTGGGTGGCCAGAAGCAGTTGCTGGTTGGACAACTTGATCAGCTATCACTCTCTCTTCAGGAAATAGAAGCGAAATTAGATTCTCTTAAAAAATATAAAAAGGAATTAAAGAATCTTAAAGACTTTTTAAAGCTTTTAAATGTTATAAGGGACATTTATAGTAAAGATGGTGTTCAGAAAGATTTAAGGAACCTGTCCCGACCTCTTATTGAGGAAAAGACTAGGGAGTTATTTGAAAAGTTCAACTTTGAATACTCTGATGTGAGGTTGGATGAGGATTACGATGTAACCATCTACGGCCCCGGTGGTGAAAGCAGCCTGGACATGATCAGTGGTGGGGAAAAAATAGCAGTGGCCCTTGCATTAAGGTTAGGAATAACCCAGGTACTCTCCGGAGGCACTTTAGAGATGATAATGCTGGATGAACCCACCATACACCTGGATGTCTATCGCCGACAGGAACTTATCGATCTACTCAAGAAGATGTCCATTATACCCCAGATGATCATTGTTACCCATGATACGGACCTGGAAGATGCTGCTGATAACATTATGAAGATCGAAAAAGAAGAGGGTGTTTCTTTTCTGGTGGAATCCTAAATAATTTACTTAGTAATGTTTGGATTTAAGAATAAGAAATAGATTAAAGAATGTAAATCATGATAAAAAAGCTACTTTAATATCCTCTATTCAAGTACCTATCCTCGAATTTTCATTTAAACTTTTAAGTAGTTTTATTGCCGAATAAGCAGCTAAAACACTTGTTTTTGGATTTGTATTACATCTCCTGTTCTGAGTGGTGGTTCTAAGTTCACCAAAATCCCCTACCACATGGACCTCATGGCAGTTGTGTTGGATTTCAGGGTCCGCAATGATCTTCACATTTGTTTCCATGTTGCAGGCAATACTCAAAGTAGCAGCTACATTCATGTTCATGGGAAATTTACGCACAGCCTCACTGGCTTTGCCCTCGTATAACACTGTTTCTTTATCTGTTGAAATTCCCAGTGATTCCGGGGGTTTCCTTGTTACCAGGTTCACTTCGGTGATATTACCTATTGAAGCAGCTTTAATCCCATCCAACCCCACAATAGCCCCTGAGGGGGTGTATATTCTGGATTTATTTTCCAATGCTATGTTTTCCAAATGGTTTTTAAGATCCAAATCTATTAAGGCACCCACACTCATGATAATAACATCTTTTCCCCTTTTGAGGATAGGTGGAACGATTTTCCCTACTGCTTGCTGGGATGCAGCTTCAATCACCATATCCACATGATCTACCATGTCATTTACATTAGTGACTGTTTTCCCATCTACTTTTGATGATAGGTTCTCAGCCTTTTCTATATCCTGGTCGTAGAAGAATTTCAGATCAACATCCAGTTTGCCTTCTAAAGCAAAATCCGTGATCATACTGGCTATGGCCCCGCATCCTATGATCCCTACAGTCACAGGATCATCTTGAGGATTATCTACTAATCCATTGGAATTAACTGATCCATTGGGATTGCATTTCGGCCAGGTGATTTCATTTTTTTCTATTTTTAAGATTTCTTGTAGCGCTGTTTTGTTCATTTTTCACACACTACCATTTAATCCATGATTCTGTTAAATTTGGTAAATTTTAAGGTAAATTTATATCGTAAATTCCTTATATAACTTTAAACACATTTTAATAGTTAATAGGGCATCAAGGGATACATTTGAGCGGGGAATGATTTAAATGCCCTATCATTTTATATTTAGCCATGGAAGTATTCCAAGTTTAAGCGGTGGTCATAAACTGCCCGAATATTTGGCATCGTCGGAGGCGAAAATGGAAATACTTGACTATTCATTGGGGTTCCTGTTTAAGGACAGGTATTCCAACCCAGTGAATAATATGTCTTTAAATTTTTTAATAAATGTTTAAATGGCTCCGGTTAAATCAACTTTAAGATCAACTTCCCAGATACCTTCACCCATATCCGCAACTGGAGCAATTATATCTGCTATTCCTGCACTGTTAATGACAATATCCAGTTTCCCAAACTTACTTAAAGCAGCGTTGAATGCAGTTTGCATCTTTTCTTCGGGGTTAAGATCTCCTTCAACAGTGATGGCTTGCCCCCCATTAGTTTCTATTTGTTTGACAAGATTTTCCAGGTTTTCGTTCCTCTTGGCGACCACAACAACAGATGCACCTTCCTTTGCTATGAGTTTGGCAATTTCATTCCGTATCCCTGAACTTGCACCCGTAACCAGTACCACCTTGTTTTCTAATTTCATTGTTACCTCCATGAGTTGAATAACTAGGGGGTTATTTGCCTAATCCTGTGATTCTTATTCCTCCGAATTGGGTTTTGTTTCGGATGTTTAGTCCAATTAGGAGCGGGGTGATTTTTTCTATGATTTTAGCCCGTTCCAGTGGTCCGCAGTCAATAACGTTTACACCGGGAATTTTTTCTATCAATTCTGTGGCCACTACTTTAGAATCTACGTCATCCCCTGAAATTAGGCAGTCACAGTCTATTGGTTCTGTGAAATTCATTAGAGCCGCTGAACTGATATTGTTGAATGCACAGATCACATTGGCATCTTTCAGGATTTTTGCTGATCTTTCTGCTGCTGCACCATCCCAAAGATCCAGATAGGTTATGGGGGACCCTCCGATAGCTGATTCTAAAGGTCCAGTCGCGTCCAATAATGTTTTACCCTGTGCACCTTCTTTGATTGAGAGTAAAGTTGATTTTTGTGCTGCTAATGGCACAGTTAAAACGAGTAGTTCTGCTTCTGCTGCAGCATCAGCATTTTCAGCAGCTTTCAGATTTTCTACATCCCCTAAAAGGTCTTTAACTTTATCTACTGCTACTTGAGCTTTTTCTAATGTTCTTGAACCGATTATAACATCTTCTCCAGCTTGTACAAATCGTATTGCTATTCCCAAACCCTGTCCACCAGTTCCACCAATTATTGCTATCTCCATTTTTAACACTCCATTTTTTTGTTTTTTAAAAAAGGAAGAATTGAATTTTTTTTGTTTATTCCAAGAGGACGACTGGTTTGATCAGGTCGCGTGGTTTTTCTCTCATGAGTTCGAGAGCCTCTCCTATTTTATCGAAGCCTTTGAAGGTGTGGGTGACCATTAATGTTGGGTCTACACGGTTGTAGGTCACTAAATCTGCCAGTCTTTCCATTCTGGTTCTTCCACCAGGACATAGCCCAGTTATCAGGTCTTTGTCGGCCATACCGAATCCCCACTCTACACGAGGTATTGGTACGGTGTCTTCTTCACCTTGTCCTTTACCGAAGTAGTTTATGTTGGCAATTTTAGATCCTGCTTTTGCCATTTTGAATGCGTCTAATAAAATTGTAGGACCACCACCAGCTACTACTACCGCGTCAACACCCACTCCATCGGTTGCTTCTAAAATCTGGTCTCCAGTGTCTCCGTCTTTGTAACTGATTATATCTGTTGCACCGTATTTTTTAGCCACTTCAACCGAGATTGGTCTGGTTCCAACAGCGAATATTCTCCCAGCACCTTTTAGTTTTGCACCAGCTATAGCACTGAGTCCAACTGCTCCAATACCGAGAACAGCTACTGTTGCACCAAGTTCTATTGCTGCGTTTTCAGCACCCATGAATCCAGTACTCAACATGTCGACGATCATAACCGCTGCTTCATCGGACATTCCCTCTGGTTGGATTGCCAGGTTGTTGTCTGCCAGATTGACATGGAAATATTCTGAAAACACACCATCTTTGAAGTTGGAGTATTTCCATCCTCCACATGCACCTCCAGTTTGTGATGGAAAACCACGCTGACATGCTTCTGAATCCCAGTCAGGAGTGATTGCCGGTACAATTACTTTGTCACCAACTTTGAAGTCTTGGACTTCACTACCTACTTCATCTACTATACCTACAGCTTCGTGTCCTAAAATCATGTTATGTCTGTCACCAATTGCCCCTTCCCAAACGGTGTGGACATCAGAAGTACATGGTGCTAATGCGGTTGGTCTAATAATAGCATCTCTTGGTCCGCAGTTTGGTCTTTCCTTTTCTATCCATCCTACTTCCCCTATTTTCAACATTGCAAATCCTTTCATTTTCTTCACCTCTTTGAATCTAAATGAATTAATATTCACACTTAAGAGATCATACTATATAAACATAGCGAACGTTCTGTTTGCAATGATTAATAATACATATTTATAGAGAGTATTCTCTTTTTTTTAAGTTTGATTCAACTTTTATTATCTTATTTACAATAAATTAGCATTATAATTGAGGAGTTTAATAAAAATAACTCTAATTAACTATAAAAATTAATTTAAAATGATTATAAAAGTTTCTAAAAGTAATTAGCACATATTTAAATTTATAATGATTTATAATGGTTTATATAAAATGATTATAGTGATAACCTTTATAATAACATTTTTTAACGAAAATTATCATTAATCTCCTGAAATTATGGGAAAAGAAGGTTATTTACTATTTTTTCATGTACGGTTAAAAAGGAAAATATATTAACTTGTTTCAAATGTAATTTATAACATCGGGGTTATAAAATACGTAACCGGTTTAATGGAATTATTACATAATTTTAAGAAGTGTGTCTATGGATACAAAATCGAGGATATTAGAAACAGCTTTTTTACTCTTCCTTGAAAAGGGATTTGCTGATGTTTCATTGAATGAGATTATAAAAAAATCCGATATTACTACCGGGGGATTCTACTACCATTTTGATAGTAAAGATACCTTACTGGTCGAAGTGATTAAGAAATACATTTTCAACTATTTTAATTTCACCATAGAACAAATTAGAGATTTTGAGGGCACACACAAAGAAAAACTAAAAACTGTGATATTGTTAATTGTAGGAGACGATTCAACTATTAACACCACTACTCAACTGGTGGAACGTGCGGAAAAAATAGATTACCGGACCCTACACCTCCTTTTGTTTGAAGGTGTTCAGAAATATGAAATAATAAGCAAAAATTACACAGAATTCTATTACAACTTGTTGGAATTCATTAAGGAAGTAATTGATGATGGTATAGCTCAAGGCATACTGAGAGAAGATATTGATTCTAACAAATATTCATTACTTATCCAGACTGCCATGGTAGGAACAGTTCTAATGTGGATAGGAATGCCTGCAATGCCATTAGGGGAGCGGATGCAGTCTAATTTAGATATTTTATGGGATTCTATGAAAAAAGAGGATTAAATTAATGAAACGATATTTTATTAGTTGAATTTCATTAATTTCTTTTGATAAGTGTTTATTATTTTTTTTATAGATTTACTTGAAATTTAAACCATTTTAAACCATTACTAATCATTACAAACAGAACAATCGCTATGTTTAAATATAATGATCATAAACTCATACAAATAAAGTACCTTTGAAATATTAAAACAATTAATGTATTGCATACTAAATAATGTTGCAATACTAAATAATTTGCATACTATTACCCTCAAGGAGAAATTCAAATGATCATTGTAACAGCTACAATAACTGCTAAACCAGGTAAAAGAAATGAAATTATTTCTAAATCCAATGATTTGATTAAATCAACCCGTTTAGAACCTGGCTGCATCAACTATAACTT
Source organism: Methanobacterium sp. (assembly GCF_016217785.1). NCBI lineage: Archaea > Methanobacteriati > Methanobacteriota > Methanobacteria > Methanobacteriales > Methanobacteriaceae > Methanobacterium > Methanobacterium sp. Next base: position 23,204 of record NZ_JACRGA010000005.1, on the reverse strand, counting down.
ATATGCCAGTACTGAAAATGAAGATGCACTGGTGATGGTCGAACAATGGGAAAACAAGGAAGTATTAGATACCCACATGCAAACTGACCATTTTAAGGCATTTGGTGTGGCTATTGGTGATATTTTGGCCGAAGATTTGGGTATTGATATTTATTCAGCTGAAAAAGTATGATTTTGGAGTAATTGTCCATAAACTCCATTTTAATTATTATGAATGTTAAAATAAACAAAGATTAGGAACAAACAGAATACCAAACAATCCCCCTAATACATTCTTCATTTTAACGGGATTTTATCCAGATTACCAATCCAATAACCATCAAACCGATTCCTAAAATCTGGAATCCTTTTCCATGTGTATAATAATACCCTAAATAAACATCTAAAGCATTGATAACCCACAGACCAATTCCAATTATAATTAAGGTCAGTACTGGTTTGTTGTAGTTAATTTTCATGTTAAAAAGAATTTAAATAATTATATAAAATACACTTTTGGTCCTAACAGTTATTTTTTTTAAAAAAAATAGGATTTTTTGAAAAAAATTTGGAAACATTAACTTGTATTTTTTTTATCTCCCATCTTTTTCTTCTTGATAGCCCTTGTTATTCCCCCTCCACCATGACACAAACACTCCTATAAAGCACAGTGCAGTGAAAACTACGAAGCATAGCTGTATACTTTCCAGTAGCGCCGGGTATTGGCTGGGTGTTATCTGTACCCGTCCAATAAAGAGGGCGAAGACCAGGGTGGCTATTCCTATACTCATGGTTTGACCGATGAGCCGCATGGTGCTCACAGTGGCTGAGGCCACTCCGTAGAATTTACGCTCCACTGAACCCATGATCACGTTGGTGTTGGGTGAGGAGAACAGTCCAAATCCAAGTCCCAGCACTGCGAGTCCTATAATTATATCATTGATGGAGGTGTTGCCGTCGATGAATGTCAATGTAAAGAGTGCCAGGGTGACTGTGGCCATCCCTGTGGTGGCAATGAGTCGAGCATCAATGCGATCCGACATCCTACCGGCAATAGGTGCGGTTATGGCCATGACTATGGGTTGGGCTACCAGTATGAGGCCTGCAGTCTGTGGTTCCAGTCCCTTAATGTACTGGAGATAATAACTCAAAAGTAGGGTAACCGCAAAGGTGGCACTGTAGTTTATAAGGGCAGCCACACTGGAAAATGTGAAGGCTGTATTTTTAAACAACCTAACATTAAAAACAGGACTTTTAGTCCGAAGTTCCCACCTAATAAAGGCAAAAAATCCAACAACACCCAGGATTAACATTACCCATCCATCTATTTGGGGTAGACTGGAAAATCCGTACATCACCAAAAACAGCATGAGACTGTAGAGTATGGAACCCACATAATCGAATTTTTCTCCCTTGGACGCTGCCCATTCATCATTGAGTTTCCAGAAGACTATGGCTGTAACCAGCAACCCGAATGGTATCATCAACAAGAACAGGCTCCTCCAACCAAGATACTGGGTCATGAACCCACCTACAACCGGGCCAAATGATAAACCAACATAGACCGCTGCTACGTTGATCCCTATTGCTTTTCCCCTGTGCTGGGGTGGATAAACTGAACTGATTATGGCCAGCCCAGTTACAAAGATCATCGCCGAACCAATACCCTGCAGTATCCTTGATCCTATCAATGCATAAGCAGTGGGGGATAAGGCACATAACAGTGATGCCACGGTGAATATGATAATTCCGTATGTGAAGATCTTCTTCATACCGTGTATATCTGCCACTCTACCGAAGGGAACTGCAAATATAGCAGCTGCCAGCAGGAATCCGTTGGTAACCCAGTTCAAAATAATTGCATCTGCACCGAAATCCAGTCCAATAGCTGGTAGGGCTATGTTAACCGATGAACCCATGAAGGGTGTGAAAAAAGAAGCTATGGTGGCTGCTAAAAGTGCAGCGATTTTAATATCATTACTAACTTTAGGAAAGTTATCATTAGGGGCCATTAAAGTCACCAGACCTATTTAGTATTCTATTAAATTATAGATATTCTGTTAGATTTGATTAATGAATTATAGTAATTAAATGGAATGCAGGATTATTAATGAATATGTACGATTAATGGGAATGCAGGATTATTAAGTGAATTATGTAAGATTAATAGGAATGCAGATGTTTAACAGATAAAATGATTCATTAAATATAAAAAAATTAAAAAAAATAGGGAGGATGTGTCTGAGGTGGTCTCAGACAATGTTGTGTTTCTGTAGGAGGAGTAATTCCTCGGTGGAAACTTTTTTACCCTCTAAGAACTTACGGTAGATTTCTTCGGCTTTCTCCTTTTCCTCGGAGTTTTTCTTACGCACGATTTCATCTTCGGCGTTTCGTTCCTTGGCTTTAACTTTGTCCATGCCTTTGTTGGCTTTCCTTATTTTACCAAAGGTGGCTTTAACCTCATCATGAACTTTGTTTGCCTTTTCCCGGGTTTCTATGAATTTCTGATGAGCTGCGTCTGCCTGGCTTCGGATTTCATCGATGTTGCGGAAGTATTCCAGCATTTTCTCATGGGTTTCCTGTGCCTGGTCAGATAACTCCACCACTTTAGCATGGTGGGTTTCAGAAACTTCTTTATGTTTTAAGGCTTCACTACGACTTTCCTCATCTTCCTGCATGCCCTGAAGCTTCTTACGGAGATCGGTAACCTTTTTAACCAGTTCATTTTCTTTTCGGATGTCTAAAACTCTGGTTTCAATGGTTTTTTCCAGACGTTTTATTTCATCCTCAATCTGAACGGCTTCCCTTCTTCCGGAGGTCCATTCCATTTTTTTGTAGGCTTGATGGGCTTCATCTCGTAGTTTTTTATATTTCTTAACTTCCTGGTTAATCTGATCCCTTTCATCCCTGTATTTCAGGGCATTGTCCAGGTTTCCTCTTATCTGGGAGTTAAGTTCATCCCGTTCTTGACGGAATACTTTAGCCTCATCATTTAATTTGTCTCTTTGGGTTGTGAGTTCTTTAAGGGTCTTTTCCAGATCCTTTTTCTTGGATAAAAGTTCGGGGAAGCTTTCTTTAGGTTCTTCTTCAGCCTTTTTAGAAGCTTTTTTATCAGAACTTTTATCAAATATTTCCAGTAATTCTCTTAGGTCCTTATTTTCAACGATGACGTCTGCTATTTCTTTTAACACTGGTTTAGCGTTAAATGCTATTCCTAGACCTGCTTCTTCAAGCATGGAAATATCATTGGCACCATCACCAACTGCAGCACATTCTTCGGCTGAGATTTTTTCCAGTTTCATTAGTTCCTGGAGAATTTCTTTTTTAGAGCCATCTACCAGTGGTCCGGTTACTTCACCGGTAAGAATGCCGTCTTTTTCCTGGAGTGTGTTGGAATACACGTAGTCCAGGTCAAGTTCGTCTTTCATGCGCTGGGCAATGACATCAAAACTGCCGGTTATGGTTGCTATTTTGTAACCCCTTTTTTTGAGCTCTTTAACACTGTCTTTTGCCCCTTCCATGAGGGGGATTTCCAGCATTACCTTGTTGATATCTTCAACTGATGCTCCTTTCAAGAGTGAAACTCTTTCTTTCAGGGCGGTTCCAAAATCTAATTTTCCTTCCATGGCTTGACTGGTTATTTTGGAAATTTCTTCGTCTACTCCAGTTAATTTAGCCATTTCGTCTATGACTTCACCGTCTATAAGGACGTTATCAAGATCAAATGCGATAAGTTTAATCAAAAGATCACCAAATATTTACGTAAAAAGATAGAATTATAATAAATCTAATTCAGATAATCTTTCTTTCGTTTTTTCTACACCAAGCTGTGCGTCGGTTGTGGTTTTTGCACCTGTACATACTACTTTTCCAGATCCAAATAGTAATAATACTACTTTGGGTTCACCCAGTCGGTAAACCAATCCGGGGAATTGTTCTGGTTCGTATTCGGTGTTTTCCAGGTCGAGGGCTACTGCCTCTAAGTTGAGAGTTTTTTCCAGATTGGCAGAAGCGACAATGTTCTGGACTTTAATTTCAAATTCGTGGGGTATATCAGGGTCAAGGGCGCGCATCTTGTCTACTGCTATGTGTATTGCTTTTTTAGAGTCCTCTATGGACTTTGCTCCTGTGCACACCAATTTACCGGATCCAAATATTAGGGCTGCGGTTTTAGGCTCTTTAAGCTTGTAGACTAATCCCGGAAATTGTTCAAGGTTATATTCTACACCTTCCAGCGCTGGTGCGACTTGGGGAAGGTCTACGGACTTTCCGAGCGTTGCGGAAGCCACTATGTTCTCCACTTTGATTTCAACTTTTGTCATCTAACATCCTCCCATGGTTACTTTACTTAACCATGTGCTATTTTATTCTTTTATAAAAGGCTTTATATAAATTATATAAAATGACCGTGAATTGGACATAAAAATAGTTAGTTTTATACTACCAATTTTTTATAAAAAGACTCATTATCTCACTTTCGTCTATGGTATGTTCATGACCATATATATTAGTTTTCCCGATTATAGGTTTATAAAGATCTTACTAATGATTTTTATTCTCCCTAAAAATTATATTCTCCCCTATAAATAGAGCCCCATTCTCAGGGAGGGTAAGACCAATTAATCAGGATAGAATTAAATGAGTAATTATCAGATCATGTGTAATCTATATTCTACATTAATAAACCTATGCTCACACTAAACATATTAAAGAATATGGTGACATAATAATCAAGACTTACTTGATCTTTATAAATCTAGGGTGACACCAAATGTTTGGGCCCAAAGTTTACCAACAACAACTCGAAGAACTTGGAATTGACGGAGTGGAAATAGATGTTTCGACCATTGAAATGGCCATGCAAACCCTTAATGAGCTGGAAGAGTATGAAGACATCTTGAAAAAGATGAGACACAACATTAGGATGGATATTAGGAATATTAGGAAAGAATATTTGTCGCTTTTAAAGGAATTGAATCCTTCACCAGAAGAAGCCCGGAAAAAAAGCTCTCGGGAAATTCAAAAAAGAATAAAAAAGAAGAAATCCATTTTAAAAAAGAGAGATACTAAAATAAAGTCCTACGAACTTATAGAGAATATGATTGATAATTATTTGACCCAGATAGATGATGCCCGTATCTATATAAGAAATTCAATAGAAAGACGAGTGGGATGAACCGGGTTAAAGCATAGGTTCAATATAAAATTATTTTTTAGGAGTTTAAGATGATAGAAGTGGAAGTTAAAGCCCACGCACCCCAAGATCAGGGTGCATTAGAAGAGAAACTGGTTAAAATTGGTGCCCGGAGAGTTGGGGAGGAATTTCAGGAGGACCTTTATTTTAACGCACCTCATAGAGACTTTGCCCAGACTGATGAAGCCCTTAGAATAAGAAAAGTCATAAGTGGAGCTTCAGAAAAAATATTCATAACCTACAAGGGTGCCAAGATGGATGAAGTGAGTAAAACCAGGAAAGAAATCGAAGTGGGAGTGGAAGACTCTCATAAAGTGGCTGATATTTTCCAAAACCTCAGTTTCCGTCCAGTGGCAACAGTGCGAAAGAATCGAATTATTTACACCATGAATGATCTGATTATAACCCTGGATGGAGTTCAGGGAGTGGGTAATTTTGTGGAGATTGAAAAAGAAATTGAAGAAGGTGAGGACACCAAAGAAGCACTGGATGAGATTTTTGCCACCTATTCAATGATGGGGATAGAAGATGGTTTTGAAAGAAGATCTTACCTGGAATTGATGGATATTCATTAAATAATATCAAATAATTCCTAGATTAAAATCTCTCCATTAAATTATGTTGAATAAATAATGTTTAATTCCAGTAATATCATAAAAACAGTTATTTTTTTAGCAGGATATGAACATTGAAGGTTTAACCAATGGAATGCCACTATCACCGGCAGCCGGAAGATGTTAGCCGGAGAATTTGAGGATAAAAACGAAAAGTTCATTTATATTTAAATAATAATGATCCAAGATAAGTCTATAGATATTTTATATCCATGGATTAATCCAGTGGAATTAATAGTTTTCCAGGAAAACAGGTGTTAAAAAATTAAAACTCCCACATATAATTATTGAATTGAATTCAACATTTTTGCATATTATATCTAAAAGAACAGGTGGTAATGTTTTGAAATATTTCGTGAGTCCCTTTAACCAGTCAGTTGATTTAAAGTTTCCGGAAAATATCACTGTTTACGATACCACACTCCGGGATGGTGAACAAACACCCGGTGTCTGTCTTAGAACACCAGAAAAACTTCAAATCGCACGAAAACTCGATGAACTGAAATTACACCAGATTGAAGCAGGATTCCCCGTAGTGTCCCATGAAGAGAGACGTTCAGTGAAGGCCATTGCAGATGAAAATCTGGATGCAAAGATATTAGCCCTTTCCCGTACCAAAAAAGAAGATATCGACATAGCCCTGGATTGTAATGTAGATGGAATAATCACTTTTCTAGGAACTTCCGCCCTTCACCTCAAACATAAACTTAAAGTAAGCCAGGAAGATGCCCTGAATATATGTATGAACTCAATTGAACACGCCAAAGATCATGGCCTATTTGTAGCTTTCTCAGCAGAAGACGCAACACGTACTGATCTGGACTTTTTGAAGAATATCTACAAGAAAGCAGAGATTTACGGTGCTGATCGAGTGCACATAGCCGATACCGTGGGAGCAATAAGCCCCCAGGGTATGGATTATCTGGTACGAGAGTTAAAAAAGGAAATAAACATAGAAATAGCTTTACACTGTCATAATGACTTTGGAATGGCCCTATCAAATTGTATTTCAGGTTTACTGGCCGGTGCCAGTGCAGTTTCCACCACAGTCAACGGGATAGGCGAAAGAGCAGGTAACACCTCCCTGGAGGAACTGGTGATGACACTCCTTCTAATCTATGGAGTGGACCTGAACTTCAACATTAGCGTGTTCTATGAGCTTTCCCAGATGGTGGAAGAACTTACCAACATGAAAGTTCCAGATAACAAACCCATTGTGGGTAAAAACGTTTTCCGACATGAATCTGGCATACACGTGGATGCAGTTATTGAAGAACCTTTAACCTATGAACCATTCCTCCCAGAACTCATAGGTCACCAGAGACGGATCGTACTGGGCAAACACTCAGGTTGCAGAGCTGTGAAGGCCAAACTGGATGAATGCGGGATCGATGTTACCAAGGATGAACTGTGTAAAATTGTGGGAATGGTAAAGGAAAAACGGGAAGAAGGAAAATACATTAACGATAACGTTTTCAACGACATCGTGCGTTCAGTGCGAGGACCATTTAATTTTTAATACATCCATAATTGGAATGAAACTGTTAAACAGAATTAATCTACCGATTAATCAAAAATAAGGGTAGAATAAATAATCATATTTACTCGTATATAATGGTGTTTTATCTATGAATATCACTGAAAAGATACTGGCCAATGCTTCTGGAGCAGCAGAAGTTCATCCAGGAGAGATCATTGAGGTACAGGTAGATCTGGCCATGACCCATGACGGAACATCACCTCCCACCATCAACACCTTCAATAAAATCGCCAGCAAGGTGTGGGATCCGGATAAGATCGTCTTAGTCTATGACCATAATTTACCGGCAAATAACATTGGTTCTGCTGAATTCCAGAGAATAACCAAGGATTTTGCTAGAAAACAGGGAATCAAAAACATTTACACCCATGGAGAAGGAATATGCCACCAGGTACTTCCTGAAGAGGGTTTTATCAAACCAGGTACTGTAGTGGTTGGTGCTGATTCCCACACCTGCACCTACGGAGCTTTTGGTGCCTTTGCCACTGGTATGGGTGCCACTGATATGGCAGTGGTATATGCAACCGGGAAAACCTGGTTCATGGTCCCAGGAGCATTAAAAATTGAAGTAGATGGAATTTTAACCAAACATGTTACTGCCAAAGACCTTATCCTCCATATAATCGGTAAAATAGGGTCCTATGGTGCTACTTATAATTCCCTGGAATTTGGTGGAAGCACAGTTCAGGATATGGGTGTGTCTGGTAGGATGACCATGTGCAACATGGCAGTGGAGTCCGGGGCCAAAAATGGGATAATGGAACCAAACCAGGCCACTTTAAAGTATTTAAAAGAGCGGAATGTGGATAATTTCCAGATATTCAATTCAGATGAGGATTCTGTTTATGAAAGGTCTTATCATTTCCAGGTGGATGACCTGGAACCTCAAGTAGCATGTCCCCACAACGTGGATAATGTTCACCCGGTTTCTCAGGTTTCTGGTGAAAGTATCGACCAGGCCTTTATCGGTTCCTGTACCAATGGTCGGCTGGAGGATCTGCGTCAGGCTGCCCAGGTGCTAAAAAATAAAAAAGTTCATCCGGATGTTAGACTCATCGTGTCACCGGCCTCTCGCCGAATTTATCAATCAGCAATAGCTGAAGGAATCATAGAAACATTCCTGGAAGCTGGAGCCATCATCATAAACCCTGGATGTGGACCCTGTTTAGGTGCTCATATGGGTGTTTTAACTGCAGGGGAGGTGTGTCTGTCCACCACCAATCGTAACTTCGTGGGCCGGATGGGTGATCCTTTATCTGAGGTGTACCTGGCTAACCCGGCGGTGGTGGCTTACTCTGCCATTCACGGTGAAATAAGAAATCCTAGTGAATAAAAATGGACCAAAAAATCTTTGAAGGAATAAAACAGATTGAAAAAACCTTAGGAACTCTTTCCAGCGCCCAAAAGATACTTCTGGCTACTGATGGCTCGGTAACCACCATCCTGGACGTTCTTAAGGGGCATGTGAATATAAGGACCCTGGTGCAGGAATTCCTGGAAGCAGATGAAGAAGCTGCCTCTCTCCTGGACATTGAAGTTGGTGACACCATCAACTACCGGGTGGTGGTTATTGAGGGTCGCCAGCCCCTGATATATGCCATCTCCATGATACCCCTCAAAAGGTTGAACAATGATTTTAAGGAGGATCTCATCAAGGCAGATATTCCCATTGGCCGTATTCTCCGCAAACATAACATTGAATCCCGCAGGGAGATAAAATCAGTTTCAGTGGAAGAACCAGGACCAGAAATGGTGGAAATCTTTAAAACCAACAGCCCTATGTTAAGGCGGACCTACAACATAATCCATAAAGACCAGGTGCTCATCTGGCTGATGGAAACCTTCCCCCATAGTCTGTTTAAAGATTAAATTCATTTTAATTAAAATTGACGTTATTTTATCAAAAATAAATTAAAAAGATTATATAAATTGAACTTAAGAGAAATATAAATCCAAATAATGTTTAGTTAAATCCAAATTAATGATATTTTAGTGATTAAATTGTCATAATCTAATGGGGTTGGATTAGTATGGGTGTGAAGTTTAAGGACATAGTATCTCCTGAAGAAATTAGATTTGAGGATCTGGATGGTAAAGTAGTGGCTCTGGATGCAGCCAATGTCATTTACCAGTTTCTTTCCAGCATCCGTCAGCTTGACGGTACTCCTCTCAAGGACCAGAATGGAAGAATAACTTCTCATTTTAGCGGAATATTATACCGCACATCATCTCTTGTTGAAAAAGGGATTAAACCCATCTACGTTTTTGACGGCCAGTCCAGTGCCCTTAAAAAAGAAACCCAGAAAAAACGAAAGGAAATAAAGGAAGAATCAGAGCGAAAATGGAAAGAAGCTTTGGAAGAAGGGCGTTTAGATGATGCCCGAAAATTTGCAGTTAGATCATCCCGGATGTCCCCGGAAATCGTGGAAGGTTCCAAAAAACTCATTAAACTCATGGGAATTCCATATATCCAGGCTAAAGGGGAAGGAGAGGCCCAGGCATCATATATGGTGGCACGTGGAGATGCATGGTGTGTTGCATCCCAGGATTATGATTGCATGTTATTCGGAGCCCCCCGCATGGTTAAAAACCTGACCATCAGCGGAACTCAGAACACCCCCGAACTCATTGAACTGGATAAGATCCTGAAAAACCTGGATATAACACGTGAACAACTGGTAGATCTGGCCATTATGGTGGGCACAGATTTCAATCAGGGAATTAAGGGAATTGGAGCAAAAAAGGGTTTGAAACTCATTGAAAAACATGGAGACATATTCCAAATCCTGGAAAAACTGGATATCCAGCTGGATGTTGATCCCCACATCCTAAGGAACATGTTCCTTAACCATGATGTGGATTCAGATTATGATCTGAAATGGCAGAAAGCAGACGAGCAGGGTATTGTGGATTTCCTCTGTGGAGAACATGATTTTTCAGAAAACAGAGTGCTGAGTGCGGTGGATAAACTCAAAAAACTGCAAACTACCCAGAGTAGCCTGGAACAGTGGTTTTAGAGAGATAAAGACCCCAAACTATTTGTAAAAACACTGCAATTAAAAGAAGAAATTAAAATAATAATAATAATAATAATAATTGTAAATCAAGCAGCAGTCCTTAAAAAATCCTAAAATGGGGGATAATCCCCGAAAAATTCCAGGGCATACTTGCGTGCTGTTTCCACCTGAGAAGGGTATACTTCTTTCATTCTTTTTTCCACTTCATCTCGACTATTTGAACCAGCAAATATCCTTAAAACTTTCCCATAAACATCTAAAGAATCCTGTGAAGGATTGCATGGCATTTCCAGTGTGATGCAAACATCATCCCGGGTAAAAAGGGTGGTTCTGATATTGGGGGATGCTGATCCCAAGAGTATCCCTTTACCCAGTTCTATGAGTGGTGGAACCCCTTCGTTGATCCATCTCATAGGAGAGGTCAGTTTATTATAGCTTTCTTTTTTATAACAGTGCGCTTCCACGTACATCTGGGGTTTATAATAGTTAATCAGATAAAGAATTTCTTTACCAACCTTGGATTCGTAGTAAAGTGGATCAAGGGTGCTCCGGTAGAGGCTCACGTCACAGTTGTGGATCACCAGTTTCCCTTCATCTACATCATCATTCTGGATCTCTTGAAGGGCTTTAATAGTGCTCAGACCTTCCCTTCCATGCACCCCACCTATAAAAAGCCGGTTAATTCCGTTTCCTTTGTCTATGATTTTAAAGTATGCCAAAAATCATCACCTGATTAGTTCATTTAGAAGGTTTTAAATGTTCATGGTTCTTTTATTGCATTTAAATGAGTTATATTCATTAAAAATTAGAAATGCACCTTCTAATTGCTTGATCTGTTTGGGATTAACCTTAAAATTCCCTTCCCTGATCACATAATTTATTAATTTCTCAAGGTCCTGATAATTCTTTAAATCTGTTTCCAGTGCCTTTTGTTTAATTTCCTGAAATGCAGGGTGGAAGTTCAGGGAATAATCCTTAAAATAAGTATTCAAAGTTTCAACCTGTTGTGGGTAAACCTGGCTTAGTTTCTCCATTATTTCTAGACGGTTACTGGATCCTGCAAGTATTTCCATGATTTTGTGACATGTTTGTAATGATTCTTCCGATGGATTGCATGGTATTTCCAGGATAAATGGAAAATCATCTAAATCAAAAAATACAGAACGAATAAGGGGAGAAACAGAACCAATTAAAACTCTATTTTCAAGTTCCACCAGACCCGGTACTCCGAAAAATTCTTTCCTATCTTTTCTCGTGAGTTTTAAATAACTATCCCTGTGGTAGCAGTGCAGCTCTAAGTAAATATCCGGCTTATTCTTCTGTATTAAACCCATAAGTTTGCTGCCTGCAAGAGAAAGGTAGTAAAGGGGATCCAGAGTACTCATGTAGGGGCTGGGAGGGAAATTACTCAAAACCAACCTCCCCTCATTGACCTGGATATTTTTAGCTGGTTCAATGGCATGGATGGTGCTTGAACCTTCCTTACCGTGCACTCCACCTGCAAACAGGCGTGAAGTTCCTCCTTTAGCACCAATTTCTTTTAAAAAACTCACTTCCATATTATTATGTTCCCTGTTCCCATCCTTCCAGGTATTCAACCTGTTTTTCGGTCAGATCATCAATTTCAATGCCCATAGCTTCTAATTTAAGTCGTGCCACGTGCAGGTCTGCCTCGTCAGGTGTTTTATGTACTCCCACTTCCATTGATGTGTTCACCAGTTGTTCGGCAGATAGGGCCTGCATTGCAAAGCTCAAGTCCATGATCTCAGCAGGGTGTCCCTGTCCTCTTTCACCGGCAAGGTTAACCAGCCTTCCTTCGGCAAGGAGGTATATTCTGCGGCCGTCATCCATTACAAACTCATCAATGTCCGCTTTCATTTTTCCCTGCTGTACAGCCATCTGGTCCAGGTCTTCTCGGTTTATCTCCACGTTGAAGTGACCGGAGTTGGCCATTATACATCCGTCCTTCATTACTTTAAAGTCATCTCCGGAGATAACATCGACGTTTCCAGTGGCAGTAATCAGTATATCGGCATGTTTAACTGCTTCACGGACTATCATGACCCTGTAACCATCCATACGTGCCTCTAATGCCCTTATAGGATCAACTTCAGTTACAATTACGTTGGCTCCAAGTCCATCAGCGCGCATGGCGATCCCTCGACCACACCATCCATATCCACATACTACAATGTTTTTTCCAGCTATTAGTACGTTAGTGGAGCCCATTATAGAGTCGAAGGTTGATTGCCCGGTTCCGTAACGGTTGTCGAATAGGTATTTGGTGTATGCGTCGTTAACTGCTATTACCGGGAATTCAAGAGCCCCATCAGCGTGCATGGACTTCAGCCGGTGAATTCCGGTAGTGGTTTCCTCACAGGCCCCTTTGATCTTATCCAGGACATCCCTTCTTTTTCGGTGGATCAGGAATATCATATCTGCACCATCATCTATGATGATATCTGGCTTATGATCCAGTACCATGTTAATGGTCTGGTAATATTCTTCGGTGGTTTGCTCTCTCCAGCCATACATGTTAAGGCCTAGGCTGGCACCAGCGGCAGTGGCATCATCCTGTGTTGAAAGTGGATTACAACCAGTCATTACCACTTCTGCCCCTCCTGCCTGGAGTGTTAAACCCAGGTTGATGGTTTTGGGTTCCAGGTGCAGGCAGGAGCCTATGGTGATTCCCTCAAAGGGTTTTTCTTTTTCGAAACGTTTTTTAATGGTTTCCAGGACTGGCATGTGCCTCTGGACCCATTCAATCTTCTTTACACCCTGAGGGGCTAATTCCATATCTTTTACTTTATAAGGCATTGTTATCACCGTTACATCCCATGTCAAATTGATATTAAAAAAACTTATTTAGATTATAAATGTTAATTCTCTATTCTCATATAATAAGTCTCCCTGTTTAATGATAATAATTTACTTTTTTAATTTAAAAACATGGAATTAACAGGACAAAATGGAATTAACATAACAAAAACAATAAGTGAATAAAACAAGTAGATGCAAATGAAGAAAACCCATTACGTTCGAAAAATAAGGAAATAATAAAAAAGGAAAAGATTCCATGAATTTGTGGAATCTCCTCCATTTAGGTGTGGAATCCCCTCCATTTAGGGGATTTTACTGACTTAGTCTGTGTAGATGTTCTAATGATACTGTACCATGTCGACTTTTTCCTCGGTTTTGACCTTTTTCATGGCTTTTTTGAAGTATTTCATCTTCACTTCTTCGGCTTTGAGGTCATCACGCATGGTCAGCATGACTGCTTCCCGGCATACTGCTTCAATATCGGCACCCACGTATTTTTCAGTGTTTTTAGCCAGGTATTTCAGGTCCACGTCATCAGCCAGTGGCATGTTTTTGGTGTGTACTTTGAATATTGCCAGTCTGGCGGTCTCATCAGGGTCATCCACCTTCACGTGTCGGTCAAACCGACCGGGTCTTAGAAGTGCGGGGTCCATGATATCCACCCTGTTAGTGGCGGCGATTACTGCCACATCCTGCAGTTCTTCTAATCCATCGATTTCAGTGAGTAGCTGGTTTACTACCCTCTGGGTAACTCCACTGTCAGTGCTGGAACCTGATCGGGCTGAAGCTATGCTGTCTATTTCATCGAAGAATATCACTGTGGGTGCAGTTTGCCTTGCTTTACGAAAGACTTCCCTTACACCTTTTTCTGATTCACCCACCCATTTGGAGAGTAATTCAGGTCCTTTGACAGCTATGAAGTTGGCCTTACTTTCGTTGGCAACTGCCTTGGCCAGTAAGGTTTTACCTGTACCAGGTGGCCCGTATATCAGCACACCTCGGGGAGGTTTGACTCCGAACTTGTCGAAACTTTCCGGATATTTTAAAGGCCATTCTACTGCCTCTTTAAGTTCCTGTTTGGCGCTTTCCAGACCCCCAATATCATCCCATTTGATGTCAGGTACCTGTACCAGAACTTCACGGAGTGCGGAGGGTTGGACTTCTTTTAGAGCTTCTTTGAAGTCTGATTTCTGGATGATCATCTTTTTGAGGATTTCTTTGGGTATCTCTTCATCGGATTTGATATCCGGGAGCACCCTGCGGAGGACTCTCATGGCTGCTTCTTTACAGAGCATTTCCAGGTCCGCTCCCACGAAACCGTGGGTGGTGTCTGCTATTTCATCAAGGTCCACCTTTTCATCCAGGGGCATTCCCCTGGTGTGTATCTGGAGGACTTCTCGGCGTCCATCCTTATCTGGTACTCCTATTTCTATTTCTCGGTCAAATCTTCCACCTCGACGTAGTGCAGTGTCCAGTGCGTCGGGTCGGTTGGTGGCTCCAATTACCACTACCTGGCCTCTGGTTTTAAGACCGTCCATCAGGGTTAGTAACTGAGCAACTACACGTCGCTCTGTTTCTCCGGATACTTCTTCCCTTTTGGGGGCAATGGCATCTATTTCATCTATGAATACTATGGATGGAGCGTTTTCTTCTGCTTCTTCGAAGAATTCTCGTAGGTTTTCTTCGGATCCGCCCACGTATTTGCTCATGATTTCCGGGCCCTGTATGGCAATGAAGTGAGCGTCACTTTCGTTGGCAACTGCCTTGGCCAGTAAGGTTTTACCTGTACCAGGTGGTCCGTGCATCAGAACTCCTTTGGGTGGTGATATTCCCAGTCTTTCGAAGAGTTCTGGTCGTTTCAGGGGTATTTCAATCATTTCCCTGACTTTTTTCACTTCCTCTTTGAGGCCACCTATGTCTTCGTAGGTGACGTCCACCAGGGTTTTCACTCCTTCCAGTTTGGATACGTCCACTGGATCGGTTTGAACATCCACATCACTCATTTCAGTGATTTTAACAGCTCCAGCTGGTTTAGTGGATACAACTGCTAGTTTCAGTTCCCCCATGGGGCTGACATCGGTCATGGTGTCCCGGAAGAATTCATCGAATAAGCTTCCGCGCATGGCTGTTTGTTGCTGTTGACGAATTCCAGTTACTATGATGTCTCCTTTGGATAGTACTCTACCCTGGAATGCTCCTTTAACATCTCCCCTAATCATGATTTTCTGATCCACTGGGGCCAGCACCACTTTCTGTGCTTCTTTAACCTGGGCTTTTCGTACGGTTACTTCTTCTCCCAGGGATGTTCCTGCATTTTTTCGGATGTATCCATCTATTCGTATGATTCCCAGCCCTATATCCGATTGGGATGAAGCCACAATGGTGGCAGTGAGTTTTCGACCTTCAATTTCGATCATATCTCCGTCCAGGAGATCGAGCTTTTCCATGCATGCCGGATCTATACGGGCTATGGATCGACCAACATCTGCCTGTGAAAAGGCTTCTGCTACTTTTAGTTTCATATCTTCGCTTTTAATAATAAATCCCCCTGTAAATTCTTTTATATCTTAAATAAAAATAATTTATCTCTTAAAAAATAAATATAAATCGTTTTTGTATTTAGTTAACTTATGTTACTTTAACATTGTAGATTCTAATATATAAAGGTTTTGGTTATATGTTACTTATGGAAAAATGAATTAAAAAAAATCATCAATTAAACTTGGAAAATAAATAGAATCCCCCACAAAAAAACATTATCCCCAGAGTTACCTGCTAAAAAATGATTAAAATAATTTTTAACGGATTATACCGCCAAAACCAGTGAGTAATCCCTCCACCATTTTCTTTGACTCGGTGGAGATCACCTGGTAAGTGAAGGTGATGCTCTTTTTATCTTCAGGAATTTGACTACCATGGTAAACATCTTTAACCTCGGATGTAACTACACCCTCCAGAGAACTAATGGCTTGGGATATAATTTCTGGCTTGGAACTTCCCGGTAAAACAACAGAGACATCAAAGATCTTCAGGGGAAGATTACTCATCTTCCATGCCTGAAGTTCTTCAAAGCTTAGAACCTCAATGTTGGAAAGTTTAAGTTTCACAACCTTGCTGTTCTCATTTAAAATCACAAAATCAGGAGATAAAGATTCCAGAATACCAAGGTGAACCTTGCCAGAATACATGTGACGCAAACCCACTTCCAATCCCACCGAATTTTTAAGAGTAGTTACCTCTGCATTCAGGGCGGATATGGCCTTGTCTGATCTTCCCAGAGATGCTTCCAGATCATTTAGGTGTTTGGCAGCCGAACTCATTGCTTTAACAAAATCATCCTGATTTTCCTGGTCTATCATGGATTTGAGGTTATGGAATGTTTCCAGGAATGTTTCATGAACCTCGTGAATGTAACGGTTCTGTGTCTGTATAGAATAACAAAGGTAAGGATTCTGGGCTACAATCCTGGCTATCATATCCAGCATTAGACTGTAGATAGGACTTGCGAACTTACGTGATTCTTTAACATCCACCTGCATCCTTTCAATGACACTGGCAATACAGATGTAGGCAAAATGGGTTAAACCCTGAACAATACTCATCATCCGATCATGGAGTTCAGGACTGGTCTCCATGATTCTGGCCTGTTCTGAATTTAAAAACTCCACCACCTTAGGGTACCATTTCCCCTTCTCCAGAGGCGTGAGGACTATCACTTGTCCTTCCAGGGATCGTATTCTGGGACCGAACATGGGGTGGGTGGGAAGTACTTCCACGCCTTCAGGAGCGTGGTTTTGCATGATTTCTGCGGGTAATTCTTTTACAGAAGTCACATCCACCAGTAAAGATCCTTTCTGAAGGTGCGGGGCTACTTCTTTTATGGTTTTAGGAGTAACTTCAATGGGAACTGCCACTATCACTACCTTTGCCTGGGATGCCGCTTTTATATTGTCAGATGTGTATGATACTCCCATTTTGCTGGCTATGGTCTCCCCCATCATTGAATTCCTGCCAGTGATGGTAACCTGACATCCCCTTCTTTGAAGAAAATTAGCTATCCAGTTTCCCAGTCCACGGGTCCCGCCTATAACCGCTACCTGCATAGAGTTATCTATTATGAGGAGAAGGATATTAAATTTTTCATATCATTTTACAGATGGTTAATGTAAATCTTTCATTCTACAATGAGCCTCCTCCTGCATCCTTAGATATTAAACATCCTTTAAGATCCAATATTTGGATTTTCTATCCATGATTATATCTCCAGTGTTCCTACCTTCTCTTTACCTGCACTTCCTGCCATGGAATCCAGTGTTTCCAAAAATTCCATGAGGCGAGGTTTCTGCATCACCTCTAAAAATCTTTCCAGCTGCATTTTTTGCTGTATGAATATTCCCCTACGTTTAATGGGGCGTCCAAACTCATCTAAAGGGTTTATTTCAACCATTATGCTTTCCTGATCACCTCTTGTAGGTGCCTTTATCAAAAACACTCCTTCAAGAGACGTTGGGACTCTCTGCCATGGTTTAACATTTTCCAGGGTTTCTTTTATCTTGCTTTCTAGCTGGCTGTCCACTATAATCACCACCCCATGATATGTAATACCTTTTATATATAAGTTATGATTAAGGGAATAAAACTTATGAGTCAGATACAAGAAATTAAGGGATGTAGGAAAAAGATTTAAACATAAAATACGGAAAATATGAGGGTAAAAACTTCATAAAAATTATTTTACTCATAGTTTTAAAAAAATAAATAAATTAATTCAAAATAAATAAAAATATTCAGATATATATTAAATCAAAAAAAAGGTACTAAAATGCGTATTGTTCACCAGGATGCCAAAAGAGGAATTATAGAGTTATTTCCCGAAACTCTGGATGATCTCTGGCATCTTTCCCATCTCATAGAACCAGGAGACCTGGTCTCATCCAGAACCACCCGCCGTATACAGGACACTACAGGGGAACGCCTGCGCAGTGACCGTGGCATTAAAAAAACATTTTTCATGGGCATAAGAGTTGAAAGCATTAACTTCCACAAATATACAGGGAAACTCCGGGCAAAAGGTGTTATTGAGAAGGGACCGGAAGATCTGGTTTCACTTGGTTCTCATCACACCCTGGATTTGAAGCTTAACAATTCTGTGAAGATACAGAAGGAAAGATGGTCTCGCTGGCACCGGAAACGGATCAAAGAAGCCATAGATGCCTCTAAAATACCAAAAGCACTGGTGGTGGTAATAGAGGATGATAATGCCGATATGGGCATCCTGCGCCAGTACGGGGTGGAATATTACGGGCCCATCATTGGAGGGATATCCGGGAAGAGAATGGTGCAAAAAAACCGTCAACAGGTGATTAACAATTTTTACGACGAGATCGTAAACACCATTCGAAAGTTTGAAGGGATTGAAGGGATTGAAGGGATGGTCATTGCCGGACCCGGTTTTGGTAAAAACGATTTCTACCAGTTTGTAAGTCAAAAATATCCTGATATTGCCCACATCTCCCGACTGGAAAGCACCGGTGCAGGAGGCAGATCAGGAATCCATGAGGTACTGCAGAAGGGTATTCTGGAGGAGATGGCTACTGAAGGACGTATAGCTCAGGAAATACGGATGATGGCCCGTGTTCTGGAGGAAATTGGTAAAACTTCCAACATGGTAACCTATGGGAAAAAAGAAGTTAAAACTGCTGCAGAAGCAGGTGCAGTGGAAGAGTTACTGGTAATTGATGAATTACTCCGGGAACGAGATGTAGAAAAAATCATGGACCTTACTGAGAACCTGGGGGGTAAGGTTATGGTTTTAAGCAGTGAACACGACGGTGGAAAACAGCTCAGTGCCCTTGGTGGAGTGGCTGCTTTATTACGTTATGCGTTAAAGTAGAGTAATATTCCATTTGACAAATCTGAGGAAGAAGAATAGATTTAATGGAGATTTAAATGAACATTACTGGAATGAATTCTGACATTATGCTCTTAACTGCTTTTGTTCTATCCATTATCTTAACCTTCATCTTCCAGAAACTGTTCACCCGATTAGGAGGAAACCTTTACACTTCCATTCGTGGGGGGACACCCCGCGCTGTGGGTATTGCCCCTTTTCTAGTTCTATTATTATTTTTCCCACCTCCAGGAAACTATTTAATAGGTTTAATAGGGATATTTGCATTTTTAGATGATATAATTGGAAGAAAAAAAATCAAAGGACTCCCCTTTGAATTCGGTCAATTGTCCCGAGGTATAGGGATGCTCATGGTTATGGTAGTTGGATATTTCTATTTTGGCCCAGCATCCATCCTCATTGCATTGATGATCCAGCCCATGAACATTGCAGATATGCAGCCAGGAACAGCATCGTCAACTGCGATTATAATGAGTCTGATTATGGCAATTCTCCTTTATCTGGCCACAGGTAATCCTTACTCTTCTGCCCTGATTATACTGGTGACCTGTTTGGGATATGCTCCACTGGACTATCAGGGAAAGATAATGATGGGGGAAGTGGGAAATCACTCCTTTGGTGTTGGCCTGGGAATAACATACACCCTACTGGCTGGTAACATAGCTAATTCCCATAATTGGGGAACAGGGGGAGTGTTTTTAGTTGTACTGGCTCTTTTAATAATCACTGCATTACTTATAGCATTCCTAAGACGAAAAAATCTTAAGAAATTCTTAGAAAGCAACCTTCAAATCCATAATCCCAGATACGGTGATTTATTGATGGATGTGTTAACTGGTGGTGGTTTGGGTGATCTTCTTCGTAGATTCATATTGAGAAAACAGGACATAAAAATAAAAAATAGGTTTTTAATGTTCTTAGGTCTGCGAAGGCTCTTTTATAATCCTCATTCTATTTGAATATTGAATTTATTGATTGAATTTATTTGAATGCTTTTATTATTTTCACCAAATAATTTCTTCAAAAACCTATGAACACCCTCTAGATGTGCTTAATTTTCATTATCATTAGAACTAGCTCTATCTTAATCTTTTCATAAAATTGCTTTTCATAAAATTGCATTTTTATCTTTTTAAATTCCAGTAAATTACTCAAAAAACTTAAATTAGAGATTAATTTAGCCAACTATATTTTTTACTTAAATAAGAGCATATTAACCTACTAAAAAATGGTTTTTTTACAGACCCCAATATATATTGTGATATTGCTCACCATTTATTGTGATAGTAATCACTAAAAAAATTTAGAAAACTTTTAATATTGTCAATACAAAATTATTCTGAGAAAACAATGTTGACATTCTGATTCAATTCAGACATAAATTGTTTTCAAACAACATGCATGATTAATGTAAACAAGCATGTTCAGAGTAAACAAATGTTAAAAAACGCATTAAATTTTAAGCGTAGAAAAAATTAAAGGAGGTGAAAACATAACCAAAAAAACAAGTTTACTTCTTTTAGTAGCAGTAGTATTTGCACTGGTAGCTGCGGGAGCTGTTTCAGCGGCTGATGGATCACCTGATGGATCATCCCTCACCACGACAACAGATTTGAATGAAACCAACACAACCAACAACTCTTCTTCAACTTTACCCGACCCTAAACTTTACGATTACAATGGAAATCTGGTAGGTTCCTATGCTACAATCCAGCAGGCCTATAATAACGCCGCAACTGGTACCAGTACACAGATGTATACCATTGAACTGGAAGAAAATGGAGTATTTACGCTAACTGACTTTACAATAGCCAAAAATCTCATTTTCACTGTAGCCAATGGTGGAACCGCAACAATTCAAGGATCTAACGATAGATTGATCTACATTGCATCAGGTTACACAGTCTACTTCTACAACATCACCTTTGAAAATGGTCATGCCTCTGATGGAACCACACTACACCCTGACGGATACAATGGTGGAGCAATCTACAATGAAGGTACACTTTACCTTACAGACTGTGTCCTGAGAAATAACCAGGCCGGTGATGGTGGTGCCTGGGATTATGGAGGTATTGGTGGAAACGGTGGAGCAATCTACAACACCGGAACTACAACCATAACCGACTGTGAGATCTACAACAACCGCGCTGGTGATGGTACTGATGGAGTTCCCGTCACTCATTCCAATGGTTTCCAAGGAGGTGATGGTGGTGCTATCTACAGTACCAGAACCCTCAATATAATCAACAGCGAACTGTACAACAACCTTGCCGGTAACGGTGGAAACGGTGTGATATTAGGTGATGGTGGAAACGGTGGAAACGGTGGAGCAATCTACAACACCGCAACCATGACTATAACCGATTGCCTGATCCACAACAACTTCGCAGGTGATGCTGGCGCCGGTGGTTACCAAGTAATCATTGGAGGTACCGGTGGAACTGGTGGAAACGGTGGAGCAATCTACAACACCGGAACTGCAATCATAACTGACTCCCAAATCAACGAAAACATCGCTGGAGACGGTGGTAGTGGAGCTGATGGAAGTGATGGATTATTAAGTAATGGTTACGCCGGACATAATGGAGGTGTTGGTGGTTCTGGTGGAGCAATCTACAACACCAACCATCTGGAAATTTACAGCACCGAAATCTCCGACAATGAAGCCGGTGACGGTGGAGAAGGTGGAAACGGTGGAAATTCCGGTGAACTGGGAACAGTACCATACACTGGTGGAAACGGTGGCCAAGGAGGTGCCGGTGGAAACGGTGGAGGTATTTTCAACTCTAACTATCTACTCATCACTGAATCTACAGTAACATCCAACCGTAGTGGAAACGGTGGAACTGGTGGAAACGGGGGTCAGGGTAGTGACAGATGGAGATATTGGTGGATTTATCATTACATATACGTTCCTTCAGGTAACGGTGGAAACGGTGGAAACGGTGGAAATTCCGGCTCTGGAGCTGGTATCTACCACAGTGGAACCTACTTAAGTGTTACCAGTAACAACCTGACCAACAACATCATTGGAACTCCAGGTAATGGAGGAGCTGCAGGTTTAAAAGGGTCAGGAGAAGGTGGTTCTAATGGAAATGCAGGTGCTGCTGGAACAAATGGTACCGGTGGTGCAGTTTACTTAGCAACCAATATAGCATTACCCCAGATAAACTACAACCGAATCCTGAATAACACCTTACCTGATATTGCCAATTACAATGGAATCAGTGTAAACGCTGAAAACAACTGGTGGGGTACCAACTTTGAAGGTAGCAGCCCATCTATTGCTGGACGTGTGTCCAATGGAGTAGACGCTGACCCATGGGTGATATTACGCCTGATTGTACCGGATCATATCTACAATGGTATCCCAGTACAGTTCATAGGTGACCTTACCCAGAACAGTGCTGGTAACCCAGTTGGAGGATACATCCCTAATGGTGTTGAAGCTAACTTTACAGCCACCAGGGGACTCATTGACCCAACACAGTACACTTCAAATGGTCAGGCTAACACTACTTACTCACCAACATCTTCAGGACCTGCTACATTCACTGTCAAGGTGGATAATCAAATTGTAACCGTTAATCAGAATGTAGAACCGCGGGCAGTTTTAGATTTCACTAAGTCAGTGTCTGATAGCACTCCAAACTATGGTGATCTGATTCATTTCATAGTTACGGTGCAGAATAATGGTCCGGATACAGCCACTGATGTGAATGTCTCTGACCTGCTTCCAGCAGGCCTGGTTTACCAGTCACACACACTCAACGCAGGATCATACGACTACACAACTGGATTATGGAGTATAGGGAGCTTAACAACAGCTACAGGGGGCGTATATCTTGATATCATCGCCCTTGTCAATGGCACTGGATTCTTCAACAACACCGCAACACTGACCCAGTCAACTTATCCACAGGATGCTGTAAACAGGAGTGCCACTTTGAATGTGGATCCTGCTGCAATAATTTCTGTGACCAAGACCGACAACACCACTAACCATCAAGCCAACGTAGGTGACAACGTAACCTTCACCATAACCACACACAACAACGGACCAGACAACGCCACAAACATAATCATAACCGACACACTACCACTCGGACTAAACTTCGTATCAGCA